>CAVIUL010000001.1:0-22238 GCA_963645885.1 bacterium
AGATAATTATGACTATCGAACAGGTTATCCTGAAACTTTAAAATTTTAAATAAAATATGAATAAAAAAGAAATGGAATTATGGAGAATCATAGACAATGTAATAAAATGTTGTGCTATGACTAAACCTGATGGTTCTCTTAGTATTACAAGAGAAGATATATTAGGTAAATCACGATCTGAGAATGTTGTAATGACAAGATGTATGGTGGTAGAACAAATGTTACATGCTGGATTCAGTATAACAACAATTGGAATTATTTTAAATAGAACACCACAAGATGTAAGACATCTTAGAAAATTAGCATATCATTATATAGAATCTTCTCGTGTTTATAGATTAGCTACAGCAGAAGCAACACTTCTTAATAAAGATGTAGAGCCAATATGTATATAATTCGAAAATAATTTTAATTCTAAAATTTTATTCTAACAAAATAGAAGGATGGTCATTAGTAAATAACTAATAGGCCATCCTTTTTGTTTTTAATAACTCTAGGTGTATATTTGCTATGTACAAAATACTAGTATAGTACACAACTAAAATTATTAACCGCTAAATTTGTAAATTTATGTCAGACAGTAAAGTTTTTATGTTTCCAGAGTCTAACAATAGTATGTTATCTATGTTAGCTCCATTACTCCAACAAAAAGGAGTAGATCCAAACATTTTACTAGCCACTAAGAACAATTCTTCTTTTGGAGGAGAAGGTGGTTGGTTTATGTGGGTTATTTTTCTTTTCTTCCTTATGGGATGGGGAGGAAATGGGTGGAATGGATTAGGAAATAGAGGTACTGAAGGATTAGCAAATCAAATAAACAATGACTATGGTAGAGATTTGCTTCTTCAAGCTATTAATGGTAATGGTACTGCTATTTCTCAGTTAGCTACTACCCTTAATTGTGATGTTAATTCTATTTAGGGAGCAATCAATTCTGTAAATAGTAATATTTCAAATGTTAGTAACCAAGTTGGTATGTCAGGTCAGCAAGTAATAAATGCTATTCAAAGTGGCAATCAGTCAATTGCTGCTCAAATGGCTCAATGTTGCTGTGACAATAAATTACTTGTAACTAACCAAGGTTATGAGAATAGAATTGCAACCTTAGAACAAACAAATCAATTAGGTTCTAGAGTAGACTCTGGAACAAGTTAGATCACAAATGCAATAGCAAATCAAACAGCACTTATTAATGATAAGTTCTGTGCATTAGAAATGAGAGATATGCAATCTAAAATTGATAGTTTACAAGAAGAAAAGAGTACTTTACAAGCTCATATTAGTAATGCTAATCAAACTAATTAGATACAAAGTTATATTGCAAGCATTGTAAATCCAATTGCTTCAGAAGTTAATGCTATTAAAGCAGCTCAACCTGCTACTGTTACTTTACCTTATAGTTGTGCAACAGCTGTTCCTACAGCATTGGCTTATCAATATAATGTTGCAAATTAGGGATTATGGTATTAAGAAAGGAGGTAATATGATAACTCCTAGATATATGAGTAATCCTAACGGGATACCTAGATTTGAATCTAATTCAGTAACTGTTAATACTGCAAATGTAGTATATTCATTTACTGATGCAGGAACAAATTTTAATAATAATTTTAATGGTCTTGTATTAATTAAATTCAATTAGACTATTCCTACAGAGACAACAACATCTTTACCAATTTTAATTAATAGTACTCCTTTAATGAATTACGGAGGAGTAGAATTAACAGTTGCAGATTTTAAAGGTACTGGAATTTATATTGTATATTATGATAGCAATTCTAAGACGTTATAGATGGTAGCTAGTATTTAACTAATTTAAAAATTATGTTTTCAGCATTAAGACAAGGAAGTATTTTATACATTTTAGAGAAAGGAGAACATCCTACTTTAAGAATAGGACAAATAATAAGTATTTCATAGCCTAATAATAATTATTTACTTAATAATTCAACAATAGACATTAATGTAAAAGCAGGAGAAGAATCTATTGATTTTAAAAATGTCCCAAGCTCTTAGTCAGTAACCAATTATAATAATGTAATTATTGCTGAAACAAAAGAATTAATGTCTAATGAAGTTGAGAATATATTATAGAATAGTAAAAATATTATAAATAGTATTAACTATCATACAAACTTAGCAGAATCTTGTGAAGAAATTTTAAAAGAACTTAATCCGAGATTTGCTAAAGAGAAGGAACGTGATGAAGATATAATTAATTTAAAATCTAAAATTGGAGGTATTGAAACTAAAATGGATAAAATACTTACATTACTTTCTGAAACAAAATGATTATTATGAGAGGATATATTGAAATTAAAGAAGATTCTTATGAAGATACAATCGAGCATCTTCATAGAATTAAAACATTAGCTTGTAAACTAATAAAAATGTTAGCAGAGCATTCTGACATTTATAATGAAGACGAAGAAGATGAAGAAGAAGAAATGACCCGAAATAGAAATTCAAGGAAGTCAAAAAATAGATATATTTATTAATATAATGGTAGGCGGAGGTATTGTATTATCTCCGCCTTTATTATTTATAATTATGAAAGAGGATTTTACAAATTATGATATTAAACCTGAAGGTTTTTTAAACTATCTTAGATATTATGGATAGCATTTTAATTAGAAATTATTTAATTTTATATGTAAATAGTTTGGAAAAGTAGAATACACTAAAGAAAAGATAGATTCTCTATTACAAAATGCTTCAATAAATATAGATAATGCAAAATTGTATGATGTTGCTGTTTTGGCTAATTGGTGCAAACATACTCTTTTTGGGTCTAGTATTATTGACGAAAGACATTTGCTATTATTTATTAAAGATATATATGAAAAAGAAGGAGATTTGGTATTTAATAGATGGTATGCAGATATGGCAAAACAAGGTATTCCTATTGATTGGGAAGAAATGATTTAATTTTATACGTCTAGTATCCTTTTAATTTTGGGTATTAGACGTATTTTTATTATATTTGCTTAGTATAATTAAATGGAGATATTTAATATGAGTGAATTAAAAAGTGAGTATATTATTTGTTTAGACAACGGACATGGAGTTAATACTCCAGGAAAATGTAGTCCAGATAAAAAACTTAAAGAATATGCTTATACTAGAGAAATTGTAAAGAGATTATCTGAAACATTAGAAAAATCTGGTTATAAAACATACATTGTTACACCAGAAGAAACAGATATCTCTTTAAAAGAAAGATGTAAACGTATTAATACGGTTTACAAAAATAATAACAAAAAAGCTATTTCTATATCTGTACATTGTAATGCGGCAGGTGGTGATGGTAAATGGCATGATGCTAAAGGTTGGAGTGTTTATGTATCATTAAATGCTTCTTCTAATTCAAAAAAATTAGCCTAGGAACTTTATAATTCTGCAAGTTCTCTTAAGGGTAATAGAAGTGTTCCAAAAGAACATTATTGGGTTTAGAATTTAGCAATGTGTAGAGATACTAATTGCCCTGCGGTTCTTACAGAAAATCTTTTTTAGGATAATAAAGAAGACGTAGAATTTCTTTTAACAGAAGAAGGAAAATAGGCTATTGTTGATTTACATTATAATGGTATAGTAAATTATTTAAATGGACTTAGAGAAAGAGCTTAAAAGTTTAAAAGACCGAATAGCTAAATTAGAAAAAAGTTCTAATAAGATGTTCGGAAGTTCTTATAGTGATGTAGGATCATCCTCTTCGGACTTTCTTATAAAGACAAAAGGTAAGGTAAAAATCCAATGGGGTAGTAAATTTATAGACCTCTTAAAAGATGGAGAATTAAACGTAGACGCCAAATTTATATATAGTGGATAGGAAGTAGGATCGAAAGATGGTATATATATTGTAGGAACAGGTGAAGAGACATAGGTAGTATTAGTTTCAGGAGGTTAGCAAATTGAGTTAAAAGGAGCTGGAGAAGGTACTACTTATGTCTCTTTTTTAGAAGAATAGAAAACTACAGCCGAATAGAAATATCGAGCACTTACTAATATAGGATTTGTATATCCTAATTTAGATCAAGTTCCTAATTTTGATTCAGGAATCATATATGTTGAAGAAACATAGAAATTATATGTAATTTCAAATGGAAGTTTATCTGAGTATTCTTTTGAATTTCCTAATCCTTATACTGAAACTTTTACAATTTAGAAAAATAATAATGTATAGGGAGCTATTGTTATAAAAGGAACAAGTATTGCAAATTCTTTAGCTTTTGATTCAATGTATATTTATTCTGATACTAATTCAAATTATATTGATTCAGAGAAAGATTTGTTAATTAAAACAAATGGAGAAGAAAAAATTACAATTGGACAAAGTTCAACTTCTTTTAAAAATAAAATTATAGTTCCTTCTATTGAATCAACAGGAGCTACTGCAACATCAGGATTTAAATTATCAATAAGCCAATCTAAATCTTTACTTGAAGTAGATTCAATTAATGTTAGAGATGGATTAAATATAAAAATGCCTCGTGATATTTATACTAAATATTGGTACAATGAAGTGAATTATATCAAAACAGCTAATGACAAATCTGATTCTGAAGAAAAAAAGTTTATATTAACATTAGTAAATATAAATACTTTTAAAATTAATGATGTTCTTTGTGTTTGTATAGAATCTAAATCTGAAACTAGTACAGGTGAGAAAGTAAAAACTGAAGAATACAAAAATTTAATAGTAACTGATTTAAATCAAACTGATAATAAAATAACAGTTAAAGATTTAAGTAAATCTATAGGTGCTACAACTTTAACCTATCAATCTATATTTCTCGTATATAGAGAAGGAGGTATAAATCTTTTAAAACGTAATGGTAATAACTTAGATTTAGTTTCAGTTTCAGCTTTAGAAGATGAATCTAATCTAACTAAAATTAATTCTAGATTTGGAGACTTAACAGAACTAAATTTAACTGGTAAAGTTATAGATAGTTCTGGAACTATAACAAATCCTAATATTACAGGACTTGGAATATATTCTAATTCTGCATGTTTTAAAAACATACAATATACATCAGATTATATTTTAGAGTCTGATGATAAATCAACTAAATTAGCATCAACTGAGTGGGTTTATAATAAAATTAATTCATAGTTACCTATAGGCTCTATAATAATGTATGGAAAAACTGAAATTCCAGAAGGATGGCATATCTGTGATGGAACAGATGGAACTCCTAATTTAGTAAATTCGTTTATTAAAGATTTGATATATATAATAAAAATTAAGTGATGGAAATAGAAAATGATGACGATTTGGATTTCGAAGTAGACGAAATCCAAGAAAATGAAGAAACAGGAGAAGTAACAGAGGATACCTCTGAAGACTCTCAAACTCAAGAAAATTCAGAAGAAAATCCAGAAGAAAGTAACGAAAATCCTGAAGAGGATTTTATGGATACTTATCTAAGAAGTAGAGGTATTGATGATAAATCTAAGATTAAATTTGAGAACGAAGAAGGAGAAATCGAAGAAGTAGACTGGAATAGTTTGGATAACAATTCTAAGTTAAATATTCTTAGTACTTCTGAAAGTGTTCCAGAGGAAGGCTTAGATGATTCAGAAATTCAACTTATAAATACTATTAGATCTAGTGGAATGAATCCTTCTGAATATATTAATTATATTCAAAATAGTGCAGTTGAAAATTATTCAGAAAATAATAAACAACCACAATTTGAAATTAATCAATATAATGATGAAGAATTATTCTTGATGGATTTAATTAGTAGAACAGAAGATATTACAGAAGAAGAAGCAGTCGAAGTTTTAGAAAGAGCTAAAGCTAATGAAGGATTGTTTAAGAAACAAGTAGACGCCATACGAAGCGAATATCAACAGGCTGAACAAGAAAACCTATTGCAAGCACAAGCAGAACAAGAACAAGCATTACAGCAACAGTATGAGCATTTTACTAATTAGATTGTAGACGAAATTAATGATTTAACTGAGATTCAGGGATATGATTTAAATCTTGAAAATGATGATATGCAAACTCTTTATGATTTTATCACAGGTCAAGATGCTGCAGGAAATAATTATTTTACAAAAGCTTTATCAGATCCTAAAATTTTGGTTAAAACTGCATGGTTGGCTCTAAATGGCGATCAAATGATAAACGACATTACTAACTATTTCTAGAGAGAAATAGCAAATGTGCGTAAAGAGAGTTATAAAAAAGGAGTAGAAGATACAAAAAATAAGAAAAATAATGTTGTATATAAACCTAAATCAAAAGCAGTTTCAACAGAATATGCTGATGATTTAGATGATTTTTAAAAGTTAAAAATTAAAGTATGTTAGTTGCAAATTTTACAAGTAGAATCCCTACAATGGGTGAATGGTTGCCCATTCTAAATCTTGCGAACTGCTGGAAGCCCTCCAATAACTAACATATTAAAAGGGTAATCAGCAGCAAAGCTAGAAACTAAATGTTTTTAGAATGTTCAACGACTAACTATCAGAAACTATTTTATAGAATATGATAGACACGAGCACAAGATTTAAAAGATATAGTCTGAACTTACATGATGGTAAAATGTAAGAATTATAGGATAAAGAGCCTATAAGATAACATATTGCAAACAAAAACTTATGAAGATTGGTCAAAGTATCTTGGTTCTAAGCCAAAGAGACTTGGTGTTGTCGCTCGTATGTATACAGATAATACTCTTAACTTCATTACTGATGGTTTAAGAAATATTTTCTATAAAGATGAGAAAGCTAGTCAATATCAGCTTTCAGAATCTTTACTATTTGAGTGGGAAGTTGAGACAAACAACATCAAGCACGTAGAGTTCGCTGAAGAGCCTCTTGAGGATGGTGAAAATGGCACTGAGATCACTATGGCATTTAAAGAAAATTATTATCAAAAATATGATATTTTCCGTATTGATGGTAGTAAGCAGCAATGCCAAGTGTTAAGTCGTCCTATCCGCAAGCGCGATGATTATTGGGAGGTACAAGTTCGTCTTATTGACAACTCTTATGATACAACTCTTGATAAAGATGCTTGTCAACCAGGTATGACTACTACATTCCAGTCTGTAGCTATGCCTGAGATGTCTGAAGAAGGATATTCAAAATTTTAGAGTCAACATTGGCTCCTTGCAGCTTAAGGCTGCTCGAAGAAGTTCTTTAATTGCTGGAAATTAAATAAAAATTAACAATCAGCAGCAAATATTAAGATTATGCAAACGCAAAGCGGAGCACTTAATAATGTTCAACGACTATTCCGCAAGGAAGTAGATAGTTTAAATTATCGAAATGGGAACTAACTTAATAAAAAATATGAAATACATTGTTTATCAAACAACAAATTTAATAAATAACAAAATCTACATTGGAGTACATAAAACTAAAGATCCTAATATATTTGATGGATATATTGGAAATGGAATAGTAATTAGTAGTCCTAGTAGTTATATGAAACCAATAACTCCTTTTCAATATGCTGTAAAAAAATATGGAGTATCTAACTTTAAAAGAACTATAATTAAAATATATGACACGTTAGATGAAGCTTTTTCATTAGAGTCTGAAATTGTTGATTATGATTTTATAAAAAGAAAAGATACTTATAATATAGCTTTAGGTGGTGGAGGAGGTAATCAATCTTTTATAGCAATAAATCAATTTAATGCAGAAGGAACTTTAATAAAGAAATGGAATTCTATTATAGAAGCTTCTGAGTTTTTAGGAGTTTATCATACTGCTATATGTAGAGCATATAAGGAAAAAGGCTCTTGTAAAGGATTTTATTGGAGTACTAATGAAGTTATAGATATATCAGAATATACATATCTAAAAGGAACAATATGTTACAAATATGATTCTGTTTCGGGTAAATGTATAGATATTTATAATTCAATTCCAGAAGCTGCTAAAGAGAATAATGTTTTAGAAAGTTCTATACAAAGAGCTATAAAAGCAGGTTATAAAGTAGGAGAGTTTTATTATTCTTCTAAACTTTTAGAAGAATATAACGGGAAACCAAAAGTTTCTTTAAAAAATAAAACACTTTATATATACTCTTTAAATGGAGATTTTGTTACAGAATTAAAAAACTCTAAGGAAATTTGTAATTTTTTCAAAATAAATACCTTAGGAGGAGTAACAACTGCAATTAGAGCAGAAAGACCTTATAAAGGTTATCAATTATCTTTAGACAAAGTACAACAGTTGCCGAAAGTTGTTGATAAAAAGAATATAAAGAAACGTGTTGGACGTTATTCTTTAGGAGGTGATTTATTAGAAGAATTTGATTCAATAGAACAAGCAAAACTTGCTTGGGGAAGTGGAGCACAAAGATGTGCTCAAGGAAGGCAACAACAATGTAAAGGATATTTATTTAGAATAATAAGTTAATGATATAGTCTATTATTTTTAATTAAATAAGCAAATGGAGCGTCATCGTAATTTCATGACTACATTCCGTGCAGATACTAGCTGGTCTAGTCTCTATGCTATTCAAGAGAATGTATTTATGAGTATTTGTGATGATAAAGACCAATCAAAGACTGAAGGTGTATATAAAATGCTCAAGAAGGAGAAAGAGCTTCTCGATACCTTTATGTACGCTTTGAATACAGGATTAGCTTTCAACAAAGGTAACATTGATGTTAACGGAAAGGCAACTATAAGCGATCCTGATACAGGTAGACCTGATCATTTAAGTTTCGTCGCTTAATAAACGGGTCGGTAAATTGAAAAATTTACAATAATTAATTTCTTTAATTGCTGGAAAAACTAATTACTTAATTAGTCAATCAGCAGCTAAATATCTCATAAAACAAGCTTGAATAAGTAGTTGAGATATAAGTTCAACGACTAGATTTTTAATCGTACACTAAATAAGTGGAAATGGGAAATAACTTAAAACATATTTTTTATGAAATATATAGTTTATCAAACTATTAATAAAATCAACAATAAAATTTATATTGGAATGCATAAGACTGAAAACCCTGAAATATTTGATGGATATTTAGGATGTGGTGCTTATGCTAATAAACCATCTAGTTACAATAAAACTAATTATCATTTACATAATGCTATTTTAAAATATGGTCCAAATAACTTTTATAGGATTACTTTAAAAGTTTTTGATACACCTCAAGAAGCATTTGAACTTGAATCTAAATTAGTAACAAAAGAATTTATTAAAAGATCTGATACATATAATATGACACTTGGAGGATATATTCCACCTATTGTTACAAAAACTATTTATCAATTTGATATACAAGGTAATTTAATTAAAACCTGGGAATCTATTAAATCTATTACTAAATTTTATAATTGTAATAAAGATAGAATTGCAATGTGTATAAAAGATAAAAGAAGTTTTAACAATAGTTATTGGAGTGAACAAAATTCTATTAGTGTTTCTGAATATAGAATTAGTTCTCGAGATGCTATATTTCAGTATAATTCAGATGGATTATTACTAAATTCTTTTAAAAATATTTCAGAAGCATCTCAAAAATTAGATTTAGATGCTAAAGCTATTACTGCATCAGCTTTTGAAAAACATAAATATTCAGGATATTATTTTTTACATTCAGATGTTACTATAGAATCTGTTTTAGAAAATATAAACAATAGAAAAAAAATAAATCAAGTTAAAGTATATAGGTATTTACCTACTAAAGAATTTGATTTAGAATATGAATCTTTATCAAAAGCAGCTAAAGAAAACAATACAAGTACAGGTAATATTATTAGAGCTATAAAATCAGAGAGACTTTGTTCTGGATATAGGTGGAGTTACGAAAAGAATGATATTATTCATTCTTATAAAGAACGAGAATTAAATCCTATAAAAATAGCTCAGTATGATAAATCTGGAAATTTAATTAAAATTTGGGATACTGTTTCTGAATGTCAAAAAGAATTTCCTGCTTGTAGGAAAGTATGTAATGGAACTAGAAAAAGTACAAAAGGTTTTATTTTTAAATATGTCGATTAAGTTAAAGATATAGTCTAAACAATATAGTGATATATTGAATATTTGATTTATATAGGCGAAGGACTCATTCCTCAGATTGAAGCTGCTGCTAATAAGTACGTTTATTCTAATAAGCCTACTTTACAGCTCTTTAATATGATGATGAGTGATCTTTCTGACAAATGTCAGAACGATACAGGTAATAAGATAATTATTATTTGTAATCGTAAGTTCTGGAATGATATTCAGATGACTTTAGGAGAGTATCTTGCTAATTTCCGCACTGACGGAACTTACATGTACTCTAAGAATGCAAATAAAGGCATGGGTGGCTATGTTAAGGTAGGTGCTACCTTCGACACCTATGAATATGCTGGAAATCAGGTTACTTTTGTTGTTGATCGTGCTCTTACTCGTGAATATCCTACAAAGGGTTACGGTGTAAGTATTGATTTAACAGCAGACAAGACTTCTGGCACACCTGCAATCGCAAAATTTAGCCTTACCGGAAAAGATTTTATGACAAATAAGATCACAGGCGTAGGCGGATATGATGGTAAGACTTCAGGTGAAGTTGCAAGCAACGTAGCTGCTAGTAAGCTCGTTATGATGGGCTGATCGATTCCTGCGCGGTCC
Source organism: bacterium (assembly GCA_963645885.1). Taxonomy (GTDB): domain Bacteria; phylum Bacillota_I; class Bacilli_A; order RF39; family UBA660; genus CAG-1000. The sequence goes on from CAVIUL010000001.1 coordinate 10,607, forward strand.
ATCGTTAAAAAATTCTTTTAATTGCTGGAAAAGCTCATAATTTATATTAACTACAACATAATCTGAAAAGATAAATGTGAATGTTTTAAAAATAATATAAATGAGAAAATCAGCAGCCAAGTGTTACTTGTAATACCTTTAGGTAGTAGTAGCAAAGGTTCATCGACTAGGCGAAAGCCATAAGTTAAATTATAAATTTAAACTGAAATGGAGAATAACTTAAAATGGATTGTATACTGTACTACTTGCAGTATCAATAAAAAAATTTATATCGGAGTGCATAAAACAAACCCAGACATATATGATTATTATTTAGGATGTGGTTGTTATGCAAATAATAGTGCTACTTATAATAGAGCAAAAACAGTATTTCAAAGAGCTGTTTAGAAATATGGAGTAAAATCTTTTACTAGAACTACAATAGCTATTTTTGATAACGAGGATGATGCTTATGCACTTGAAGCTGATCTTGTAAATAAAGAGTTCTTGCAAAGAACTGATGTATATAACACAGCTTTAGGAGGTAAAAGTGGTGGACAAATTATTCTACGAATCCCTTGTTATTTATATAGTTCAGAAGGAAATTTTATCAGAGAGTATGATTCCTAGCTGAGTGCTTCTAGGTCTTTAAATAGAAATCTAAGAACTATACAAAGAGCTATAAAAGATAAAATTAAATGTGCAGGTTATTTTATTACTGATGTAAAATACAATACACTAGATATATCTAAAATGCACAATTATGAAGGTAGTTATAAAATTCCAGTATTCCAATATGATGAATATGGAAAATATGAGTGTTGTTATGAATCTATAAAAGATGCTGCAAGATTATTAAATTATGATGATACTTGTATTGGAAGAGCTATTAAATTAGGAATACAATATAAAGGAAAATATTTTACTTCTGTATTTGATTTAGAATTTAGTAATGCTAAATCTAAAGAGATTAATCACACTGAAATACATTAGTATGATCTTTTTGGAAAATACATTGCTTCATATAAAAACATGCAAGAAGCTAAAAATACTTTAGGAATTAAAGCAAATATTTATCAAGCAATAAGATTGAAACAAATATGTGGAGGATTCCAATGGAGTTTTGAAAAACTTGAAAAAATAGCACCTATAAAACCTAAAGCTGGTAGAGCTAGAAAAATTGGAAAGTTTGATAAAGATTGGAATTTATTAAAAGAGTATAAATCTTTAGCAGAGTGTAAAAAGGAAAATGGTTCTGGAATGTAGCATGTATTAAGTGGAAGAAATGAATTTGCAAAAGGATACCGATATAAATATTTAAGTTAAAGATATAGTCAGTTGATCTTCAATTAAAGGTCAGACGCAGGCATTGCTGCGTTTACTCCTTATCGTTCAGTTATCGTTCGTGAGGCGTAAGTATAAAAATAACAATAAGATTTAATAGATCAGCAGAGGAGGGCCTTAAAACCCCCCTCCTCTGTATATTTTTAATGTAAAATGAATTAATATGAAAAAGGTTACTAAGACCGATATTGTGTTTAATGATAAAATTATTACATTAAGAAGCGTATTTGACAAGGCTAATATCAAATATGTAATTCAGCCTTGTAAGGATAAATATGGCAAATACCCTTCTTGTATAAAGAAAGTAAATTCTCAAGGAGATATGATTATGAGTGAAGCAGAGCGTAATGCTTTTTCTGAAGGAACAGCAGCTTTCTTCCCTGAAGATCATTTCTTTGAATTAATGAGTGGTAAAACTTATAATTTAGATGACATGTGGGAATCAGCCGAATGGGAGGCTATTAAAAATTGTCCTTTGATTGCTAAAAGCCGTGATGAAAAAGATGCTAATGGTAATCTTATTATAGATGGTACAAAAACTACTCGTAGTAAAGCAGGACGTAATGGTGTAGCTGAACTTTATATCGACAGACCTGGACTTGAAACTCAACGTAGAGTTTCTCGCAAGCAGACAGTTCATAAGGCAGAATCCTTTATTTACGATGATCCACATGGTTCAGAAGGTCGTCTTAATATGGCTAAATTACTTGGTAAGAATATGAGCAATCAGCCAGATGCAGATGTACTTGATTTCTTACTTAGAATTGCTGAAAAAGATCCAGAGAAAATTATCGGGCTTTATACAGGAGACGATATATCATTACGACTTTTGTTTGTTGAAGCAAAAGATAAAAAGGTAATCTATATTAAAAATAAGCTATATTTATATGGAGATAATATTGTTCTTGGAGCTACTGATGATGCAGTAATTGCATGGATGAAAAATCCTAAAAATCAAAAAGTTCTAGAACTTATTAAAAAGGATACATATCCTGAATATTATTCAACTACAGAAGAAAATTAAAAAAATATATGACAGCTAGAGAATGTTGGGAAGGATTACTTACTGAATTAAGTAAAGTAAATGCTCCCAGTATGTTACTTTCTGACTTTAATTATTTCTTTAATAAAGCCTTATTACAATTTGTTAATAAGCGTTACAACTATTACGACGTAAATCAAGAAAGTTCTGATGGTTTAAGGGTACTTAAATCTTCTGCTGTTTTAGATGTCAATAAAACTAAAAACTTTGGTTCTTCAGTTGATTTATCTAAACTTAAAGCTGGAGAAGCAGAATTATTTGGAGCTACTTACGATGTTAATCTTCCATTAGATTATGTACATCTTTTAAATTGTATATGTATCTTTAAGGTAAATGATCGTTTTAAATGTTGGAATAAGGACGATTATGTTAAATTTCCAGCTAAGCGATTAACCGCAGATGCTTGGTCTGTAATATGTATTGACTACTACAATAGACCTTTACCTTGGAGACCATATTATTATATACATAATGTAAATACATCTAATGATTTACCAACAAATCCTATAAATAATTCTATTTTATTATCAAGAGATACTATAGGTACTGATGCTAGTAAAGATTATAGTTCTACAAATTCTAATTTGCCTAGAACTATAAATATTACAAATCTTACAAATAAAAGTACTGTTGAACGTGAAGCAGGACAAAGGTACGGTAATTCATCTCCAATTCGAATGGAAATTAGATACGGGGAAGATGACTCTGTATTTACTTTAGAAAAAGTTGTAATTGATTATATTAAAGCTCCTTAGACAATTAGATTAACACAGGAATAGGTTAACCTGACAAAGGACACTTCGCAAATTATGGAATTTCCTGATTATGTGTGTCAAGAGATAATAAATGAGCTGGTAATGTTGGTAATGGAAAACACTGCCGACCCACGTCTTAGTACTAATTTACAAGTTTCAAAGTCTATTGCAACCCCAGCTCAGCAATAGGCAGCTCAACCATAGGTTCAACAAGCTCAATAGGCTTAATAACCTAATTAAAAATTTAATATTATGTTTAATTTTACTACAACCAACGTAATTAATTCTAATAAGGATCTTACTACAGGTAAGCCTTTGTGGTCAACTGAAGCAGCTTCTGGTGATAAACCTGCATCTCTCCATGTAAAGAGAGTTAATAACTTTAAGCAGGATAGCGTAGAAGCTATTTATAAAGCAGAAGCATCTGATCCAAAGATGGCAAAGATTGCTTTTGACCTTTCTGACGCTAATGCTTCTAAAGGTGATACCCTTCGTATTAGTCTTTATATTGGACTTACCCAAGCTTCTCAGGATTCTCGTTATTCAAATGATTTAATCTTTAAAGGTAAGCCATTTAGCGTAGAGTTTGAGTGGAAGGATGATGCAGCTAAAACTGCAGAAGCTCTTATCAAAATTATCAACAAGTATCAAGTACTTGTTTTTGGTGAGAAACAACTTAAAGCAACTTATGCTGCTGGTGTAGTTCTTCTTGAAGCAACTACTGAGTATCAACGCTTTAGACAGTTTACTCTTGATAAGTTTGATGGCTCTGTAAATCCTTATCCTTATTATAATGGTGAGTGGAAGACTCAGGTTTCTCTCGAAGACCTTACTAAGGTAGATGATGATACTCAAGTATCTGTAACATCTCCTGGTTACTTTGAAGGTAAGGAAGGTTTTGGAACATATTCATATCTTCTCCACAACCTCAGACTTCCTACTTCTATGCGTACTCGTGCATTTGGTATTAATCAGGATGAGACTCCTATTATGGGTGCTAAGTATAATCAGTATACTATTCACTATTGTACCAATCGTGGTCCTCTTGGTCTTAATGCAGTAGGTGATACCGTTAAGTCTGTAACTACTCATGTATTCTATGTACTTGATTCTCTTGCTGCTGATTTTGAAGCAGCACTTGCTACTATTGCACCAGAGGCAGGTATTGTAAATGTACCAGAGTAATAAAAATATTAACTAAAATTTAGGCGAGGGCGTTAATTCGCCTTCGCCTTTTTATTTTATTATATGTGGAATCAAATTGAAAAAATGGCATCAGCTATTTATAATGATGTAGTTAGTGGATTACAAGGTTATCATACTAATTTCTCTATGTCATTAGAATAGCTAGCACAAGATATAGTTGATGAAAGACTACAAGTTTTAAAAGAATATTCTCTTAAAGGAGTATTACCCGTAAAAGATTTATATCTTTCTATTAATTGTATTCCTGTAGATTGTAAAAGTATTGATAGATGTAAATGTAACACTTCGACTGATTGTGATACACCTGCAACTGCTCATTTTGAGATTCCTCAAGTGTTAAATGATTATGGTGATGTAGCAATAGAATATATTGGATCAACAGATAGACAATTACCTTTTATATATTATACTTCACCTGCTATATTCAGACATCGTAAATATAGAAAAAGAGGGAAGAAAAAACCATCTGTTTGGATTGATACAACTCCAAATGAGCATGGAATGTATGATTGTTTTGTTTATAATGCTCCATTATTAAATTCTGTTTCTATTACAGCCATTTTTAAAGACCCAAGACAATTAGAACAATATAATTGTTGTGTTGATATGCAAGATGCTAATTTTTCTTTTATAGACAATGAAGTTAAAAGACGTCTTACTCAAAAGAAAATATAGTATTATAGAAGTTATGCAGCTTCAGTACAACCTAATACTTAGCAATATACTCAAGGATGAATGACTTTCATTATGCACTTTCTCTAATGGAAACACTATATGATATTTCTTTAGAAGAAGATCAATTTGAAGAAATCGCCCTTGTCGCTTGGGGATTAATAGGAAATAAGCGTACTAGATTATATAGATATTCAGTTTGTGTAGATAGTTGTTCTGAAGGAATAGAACTTCCTTGTAATTGTGACATATTAGAAGCTGTTACAACTTCTTTTGAGGAATGGAATCATACAACACATGATACTCCTAATGGAGATATTAATTCAGCATTTGTAGAATCTTACATTGAACATAGAAAGAATTTCAGAAATCCTTTATATATGCCAGGTAAACTTGTTCATTATGAACGAGTTGGTGATAAATTGTATTTCGATAGACCTTATGGAAAAATTAATATTCTTTATAAAGGTCTAGAAGTTGATGATGAAGGATTACCTCAAATTACTGATAAAGAAGCTACAGCAATAGCTACATATTGTGCTTATGTAGTTAAATTTAAAGAGGGTCTAAAAACTAACAATGGTAATATAGTTTAGATGGCAACTGCTTTAAAAAACATGTGGAATTTACAATGCGATTAGGCTAGATCTGATCATTATATGTCTTAGAATGAATGGGATGAAGTATTAGATGCTAAAACTTCTTGGAATAGAAAACAATTTGCTAAATCTTTAAAATTATACAAATGACACATCAATATAGTCTAGGGTGCGCTTTTAATTTGAATGAATTATTTATGAATTTTCCTTGGAAAAAACTGTCTATTAATTGTAAAGATTGTGCAGAAATTATAGGAGATAGACATAGAAGTTATTTAGCAAAGAAAATTTTCAAGGAAAGCCTTAGACTTGTCATAGAAGATATTATAGAAAACAATGTTACGTTTTAGTTACCTTTAACAGGTAATAAAAAATGTAATATGCATATGCATAGAGTTTAGGGAACTGCTTTTAAAAGATTAAGACAGCACGGAAAATGGAAAGATGTAGATATACTTAATTCTAATTTTAGTGGTTATGAAATAGGTTTCTATATGTTAGGAAATAGAACTCCTAGATAGAAAACTGTTTATATTTCTAAAAAATATAAAGAAAGAATCTCAGAATTAACCAATAAAGGTATGTCTTATGGTGATGGAAAAATTGATACCACTATTAAAGATTATTATGAGAAATTATATCTACTCTTTCCTGCTGTTCCTAAATAGGATTTACATAAGATTTTGAGTTTTGCTTGGAAATCTTTATATTTACATAATAGTTACGGCGGTGACGTTCATGTAAATTTTAATGATTTTTGGTGTTATTTTGGTCATCTTAAAAGATCTCCGTTAGAACATTTCTATTATTATAGAAAAAAATTAATTATTAAATTAAGAGTTCTATATTAGAGAAATAAAGTTCCTTGGGATGGCTATTATTATTTTGCTATTACAGAGAATAGATATTAGGAATATTTAAAATAGAAAAATAAAAAAGGACGTCCTAAGAAGTATTTTAATTTCGGAAATATAATGTTATTCTTAATAAAAGATGAATGTAGAATTGATGACCCTTCTACAAAATACATTTTTCGAATACCTTATTTAAGTAAAATAGGAACACGAATTTATATTCCAGAATTAATTACTGATAAAGCAGAATTAATTGAATCAAGAGAGTCTGTAACTTTTAAAGATATTTTAGTAAATAATTTTAAATATGAGTTTTTATGAAAAAAGCTGAGGCAATGAATACATTTGCCGATGGAATGGTAATGGACATTAATCCTTTAGTAATGCCTAACTCAGGATTAAGTAATGCATTGAATGCAACATTAATTACATTCAACGGAAATGAAAATGTTTTATAGAATGACATGGGAAACGGTAGAGTTGAAACAGCTTACCTCCCAGAAGGTTATGTTCCTATGGGAACTGCAGAATTAGGAGGAATAGTATATGTTGTTTCATACAATCCTCTGACAGATAAATGTTAGATTGGCTCTTTCCCATCTCCAGAAAGAAATATTACCTCAGATGAAATTTAGACTCCAAAACAAAGTATTACAAATGAAAGTTTTTAGAGTAATTGGGGTTCACATTCTTCACATAAAGTAATTAAACAATCTATTGTTAAATTAAAATTATTACAAGACTCTAATTCAGATGATGGTATATATAAACTTTATCCTGGAGATAAATATACTATTTATGCTACTAGTTTAGCAGGCAACAAGGATTGTTTATCTGATTGTTAGAAAAACGATGTTAAGGATGGAACTAATACTTTTGGATGTCATCCTAGAAATGTAACCATTCATGTAATATCTCTTGGAGATGATGGTAAAATAACATATTTGGATGACTCTCAGAAATGGAATTATGAAACTAATGAAATGTAGTACTACATAAAAGGAATAAACAATATATCTACAGATGATATAAAAAAAGATATTGACGATTATAGAAGTCTTGTTACTACTGCTTATAATATATTTAATAGTAAAGTATCAGGAGAATTAGCTTTATTATTTGAAGTAGAAATTATTGATTCATTTGAATTAACTTGGGATGCTGAGGTTGTAGACATTAATACAACTAAATACGATAAAAAAGCTACAATTTATTTCAATACTAATTGGTCTAGTAGTAATTCTATTATTAATCCTAGGTATTTAGTTTTATCAACATCAAAAAGTTTAAATGAAGGCAAATTAGAAATTCCTCCAGAATGTAATGTTGGTTGTTATGGAGAATATGAAGAATCTGATGTAACAGATAGAATAAATGATGGAGAATCAGATTCTGATGTTAAAATGGAAGTAGGGAATTTTAATTATGATAGTGGAGATTTATCTTCTTACATTTGGAACTATGGAGCTGTTCCAGCTATGTCTTATGGAATTATGCCTCAATATGAAGTTACTGGAAGTATTAATTTCTCAGAAATAGGTTCTGGTAAAATTGAAATAATTCAATGGAAATATTATGTTGAGGATAATGATTTTTATATAAAATTAGGTGTTGATGCTTATCCTGAGAAAAATAAGAAAATATTCGAAATTAAATTAAAATTTATTCCAATAGAAAACGTAAGTAAAGATTTAATAGAAAAAATAATAAAGAGAGAAGAACTTCCTGATAAAAACTATTGTAATTATGTTTATACTATTGATAATAAATCTAGTTATTCAGGTTATTTTCAAGAGTAGCTTCTTTTAGGAAATACAGATTCTTCTACTTGCTTAGAACGTAATAAATTATATTTAGTAGATATAGAATTTAAATACGGACAAGATCCTGTGAATTCTTTTGAATATAGACATTTTTTCAAATTTTTATATACTTGTACTATTTTTAACGAATTTTATTTAAATAATGAAAATGATTTCAATAACCTTAAACTTAGTTCAGTGATTGGGAAATATATATCTATTAAATCAGAAGTTTCTGATCAATTAGATTCAAATGTAATAACTTAGGATTATCATCCAGGTATTCCAGAAGATACAAAAACCATAACTTATGGCTGTACTTGGTGTGAAGTAAATCCTAATAGGCTGTACTTGGTGTGAAGTAAATCCTAATAGTAATAATAATTTAATAGTAACTAATAATATTTATTTTAATAAATATTCAGAACTATTTAAAGTAAACTCTCAACCTGAATTTACAACAAAATTAGAGTATTCTGAAAATCCAGTAATAAATACTAGTACAGTTTCTTCTGATGGAAAAACAGATTATGCTGAAGAAATATTACCTAAATTAGGGGATAAAGATTGGAAAATTAACAAGGCAAAAGACTGTATTAATAAAAAAAGTTTTTTAGAAGCCGAAGATGGATTTGAATTTTCTCTAGAATCTAAATCAGAAAATCCAGCAAAATTTCAAGTTATAGGATATTTCTTTAATAAACTTAATGCTGGATATACTGAAAAAGAAATAACTATAAAGTAGGCAGTTAAAGCCTTTGTATCGGATAAAACTTCTTTAAACAGTGTCGGGTATAATGAAACATTTAAAATTACTGAATGGCATAGTATAGCTGGAGGAGAAAATAATGGCAGTAATGATTGGACATTAACTTTTTTCCAAAAAGAAACAGATTGGAACACTGCAAAAACTGCAACAGATTTTGATTGGGATGGTTATGATGATGCTAATAGTATATCCAATTGGTGGGATTACTTAGCTAATGATCCAGGAAATGTATGGAACTCTATACAGAATACAAGAAATAGTCATTGGTTTCCAATTATTAAATGGCATCAAAGAGATGAAAGTGAAATATGGGATAGAAAAGCTGATAAAAATATAGTTGGAACATGGTCAATATGGGCAACAACAGATAATGGTCATGTAACACCTTTATATTCACGTTATGGTTCTGCAGATGATGCAGCAGATGCTGTTTTGTGTTTTCTTATGCAAATATATTATGTTGATACAAATACAGAAGGCTAGAAAGGAATACGAAATTCATGGATAAATTATATTAGCAATTTTAAAGAAACTTGGAATATTAATATTATAATATCTACAACTATATCTAATCCTAATGAGATTATTACTTTAAATAATAATAAATCTTTATCTGAAATTTGTAAAACAGTTAAGGAAATAAATGAAATATAGAATATAAATTTATCAACAAATAATATTGACGCAACAGGTTTATCAATTTAGAAAAACAATTATTCTTTTTCACATACATTTAAAAATAGTTCATCTAAAGTATTAGAAGATTATTAGAATGATAAAAAAACTGAAGTTGGATGTATATTATATAATAATTGGACAGGTGAACAGCAAACATTAGAAGGAACTAAAAATTCTAATAATATGTATATAATAGATTCTTCTACTAATACAATTTATCAAGCAAATCCTATTAATGTACAAAAGTTTTTAAAGAAAGGAGTGAATAAAGCATTTGTTGGTGAAAATATAAAGATTTCTGGAGGTTGGTTGAGTAATGTTTCAACACAACTTATGAATCATATGGCTCTTTAGAATAACAAAATTGTTTTCAAAGAATCTGGATTAACAGGAGAACCTACTATACATTTTAGTTCTACAGATGATGATGGTTCATGGGATATTACAAATAATACTACATTAAAATTTCCTATTTAATAATGAATACACCTACCTCTAAATTATATATAAAGGTTTTAGATTCAGATATGCAATTTGGAATTGGGTTAAAAGTATTACCTACTAAAGGAAATTTAGTTTATGAATACAATCCTTTTCGAAATTACAGATTAACTGAAACAGCTTATTATTATAAAAATAAATTATATAAACCTCAAGAATTATTAGCAGAAATAGCAGTAGAACAAGAAGTTTGGGCTTCTAAAACTACCAAAGAATGTATTGAATACATATCTAAACATGGAGGAAATTCTTGGAATAAAAAATATTTTATAATTCCAGAATCTGAAACAGATCCAATCCTTATGGAAGAAGGAGAATTAGCTGATTTTGATACTAATGAATTATCTTTTAGTATTAGTAATCCTGTCAACATTCTTCCTCAATATTCTTACGATAATTCTGTTAATTTAATTTTTAATGATGGTAAGAATTTACCAAGATTAGTAAATTCTAGATTTAGTGCAACTGAGAAAAATAAATATCAAATTATTGACAGAAAAGGAAACAATGATACAAATATTTATGACCAAGGTGCACAATTTGATATAGATACATCTCTTTATAAAAGAGTTGAAGAAATTCCTACATTAAAATTTGTAGGAATTATAGAATCAGGAAAACTATCTGTAGGAAATTATCATTTTTATTTTAGATATTCTGATGCAGATGGTAATGAAACTGATTTCGTAGCAGAATCAGGATTAGTTTCTATTTTTATAGGAGGTAGTCCTGATTCTATTAAAAGTGGATTTAGAAATGAATGTGCAAATAAAGGAGTTTAGTTTTTGATAGAAAATATAGATTCCTCCTACAACTATGTTACAGTATATTATACTAAATCTACTAGTGATATTAATTAGAATGCTGTAGTAACTACTCATAGGATAAATTAGAAATTTATAGTAACAAACTCATCAACATGTTTAATAACTATATTAGGGTATGAAGATTCATCACAAGTTGATAATTCTGAAATTAATCCTATGTACCTATTAGCATCTTCTGCTGCTGCATAGGAACAATGTTAGAATATGTTATTTTTAGGTAATATAACTAAACCTGAAATTCCATATAATGAATTAGAAGATTTGTCTTTAAGATTCCTTCCCTATATAACAAATAAAGATTATGATTTATCTATTAGTACTAATTATGATATAACTTCTACTTGTAAAGGTTATTATGATACTAAATTCATTTATAATTATACTGGATATTGGAATCATGAATATTATAGATTTGGTATAGTTTATATAATGTCTGATAATTCTCTTTCTCCTGTATTTAATATACGAGGAATAGGCAAATTAAAAACACAAAAAGAAATGGATAACTTATATGCTGAGTTTCCTTTTTATAATGACGATCTTAAAACTAGCAGAAAATATATAAATTATGAAGAAGATACTTATATATTAACTCCAGAAGGCG
>CAVIUL010000001.1:22264-60643 GCA_963645885.1 bacterium
AATTAGAGTTTAAATCTTGAAAATGCAAAAGGTGTTGTTTGTTTAGATTATGAAGTAACTGGTAATGAATCTAAATAGCAAATATTTGGAATTGGTATTAAAACAAAAAAACAAGTTATTGATTATCTTTATAATAAATTGCATATTAAAGGATTTTTCTTTGTAAGACAAAAGAGAATTCCAACAATTCTTTGTCAAGCTTATACTATTGGTATAGATCCTCAAAGTAGAACTCCTATTTTACCAATAAGTACTAATTAGTTTGTTGCTGAAAGAATACTTAATGATGATAGACGACTTCTTCATGATTTTACAAGTAGACTTTATAAAGATTTTAAATATAATCTAGTAAGAAAAGAAGGAGCTATATGTCCTGAATATGATATAGATACTCCTTATTATAATTCTATATTTACTGGAACTGAATTTCCTGTATATGAAGCTGATTTTTAGTCACCTAATAATTATTTATCTAATATGGGAGATAGACATTATTTTTCAATAGGAACATCAAAACGTGAAAATGATGCTCCTTATGTTACTAAAATCATAGGAGTTGAAGATAATGTCAAATTAGTAAATATAGGTAATAAATTGTTTGCAGCTAGAGCGGGTGAAGCAGAAGAAGCATTTAGATTTGAATACCTAAGTGAAAAAACAGAAAAAACAGAAGCAAATAATATAATAAGAGGTTCTTTTGGACCATATTTAGGTATTACTGGTTATCCTTACTGTGGAAAAATTATAGATATAAAAATACCAGGATTTAATCATTTATCACAATCTGAAGTTTTTAAAATCAGATATAATGATAAATCTCCATTTTATGCTATATCAGAAAGAATTGCTATTAAAGATATTAGTAATTATTTTAGTGGTTTTCTAAATGAATTAGATAATGAAGACAAAGATGTATATTTAGAAAATTCTTTATATAGAGGAGATTGTTATATTTGTCAGTTTACACATAGATTAAATCGTAATTTCCAAGATCCTTCATCTCCTGCAAATGATAAGATTGTTGACCCTAAATGTTGGTCTGATAATTTTGAATATGCTGATGGAGTTCTTAAAAAAGATAAATTTGATAGTATTAACTTAGGTGATGTTAATGCTATACAAATGGGAATGTGGGTTACATTTACAGTAAGATCTACTAACAATTTATGTATTCGGGCTATAGATGAATCTAATACAGATGAATAGGGAATGTTTGGTAATTACAGAACATTTTATCCTTATGGACCTATGTCAGCAGAAGGTGCATACAAAATACCTGAAGCTTTATGTGTTAATAAAGGATTTAGTAAATCAGTATCTGAAAGAGTTAATTTTGAGGTACCTGATGTTCCTGCAATTAAAAATGATTTTACAAACAGAATAGCTTATTCAGATATTCATGTTAATGATGCTTTTAAAAATGGATATAGAGTATTTAAAGGAACTCATTATAGAGATTATCCAAAAACATACGGTTCAATTACAAAATTAATAGAATTACAAGGTAACTTAGTTTGTGTATTTGAACATGGTGTTGCTTTAATACCTGTTAATGAAAGAGCTGTTGCAGGAGAAGGAAGTGGAGGTAATATTTATATTAATACATCTAATGTACTTCCTGAAAATCCAAAAATCATATCTGATACTTTTGGTAGCCAATGGAGAGATTCAGTTATAAAAACTCCTAGAGGAATATATGGAGTTGATACTATTGGTAAAAAGATATGGAGAACTAATGGATAGGATTTTGAATGTATTTCAGATTTTAAAATCCAAGAGTTCTTAAATTTAAATATTTCACTTACAGAAAGAGAATTAGACCCTATTATAGGAGTTCGTAACGTAAAAACTCATTATAATAAGTTTAAACATGATGTAATGTTTACATTCTATGATAATCTTCATGGATTTGAAGAAAAAGTATGGAATGTTTGTTTCAACGAGTTAATGCAAAAATGGATTACTTTTTACAGTTGGGTTCCTAGTTACTCTGAAAATATATATAATTAGTATTTCAGTTTTGATAGAAATACATCAAAATGGATTACAAAGTTAGGAATAAGTAAAACAGATTCTGATTTTGCAGATGGAGTTACTTTAAGTAATAATATTATTCCTAATGATGCTAAAGCTGGAGATGTAGTTGGGTATTTATCATTATCTAATAGAACTATACCTTCAGGAGATGGAGTAAGCTATGATATAAGTTACTCATTAGAAAGAGATAACTTTAGAAATGATAAATATTTTAGAATAGATAAAGTTTCCAAAGGAAATTCTATTTATGATAAAAATGAAGATGGAACTACAAAATGGGCATTGTATTTAAAAGTAGATGCTACAGAATTATGTTCTGAACTTTATGTAAGAGGTAAAAAAACTATTGAATCTGGAAAAGTTGATTATGAAAAATTAATTGAAGAAATTAATGATAATACTAAACCAACTTGGATAGAACACTGTGTTAAAAATTCAGAATATGTTGTTTGTAAAGATGAAAGAGGAAGAAGAATAAATTTAGAAAAGAAATACAATTATAGTACATTAGTTAAACTTCTTAATATTAAAGCCACAATTTTAACTACAATTGATAGGACAGATGTTCCTTTAGCAGAAGCTTATACTACAGGTATTACAAACCAATAGTATGTAGAATCTGGATATTATGAATCAGTAATAGCTGTATCTCCTAAATATAATCTTTAGTTCTTAACTACTGATTTCTGGAAACATGGACAAGCAGGTATTATTGATTGTGCAGATACTATTAATCCTACTTATTGGTATGGTAGACAACATCCTTTTGAATTTGAATTTGTTGTTGCTGATAACCCACAATTACATAAAATTTTTGATAATTTAGAAATCATAAGTAATAACGCAGAACCTGAATCATTCCATTATGAAATAGTTGGTGATTGCTATAGTTTTGCTAAAGATAAAAAAAATATGTATATTCGTTAGGAAGCAACTAAAGAATTATATCAATATAATGGATGTGATATTCTTTATGATACTAATTATATTGATTAGAATAAAGAAGTACATAGACCTATAGAAGGTAAATTAGATTCAGATGGAAAACAAGTATACGATAAATCTACTATATTCCCTCTCTATTATTCAAGAGAAGATACTTTTAATGAAATTGAAGATTCTTATAAAGAAATGACAGCAGCTAACAAAGATTATGAATCTTTAGCTGGAGCTGAAATTGTTAAATATAATAATCTACAAGAATATCGTATTTGGAATCATGCTAAAGCTGCTGATATTACAAAAGTGGGAAGAATGTAGGGTAATATGCAATATAAAGAGGATAAATGGGATGTTCAAATTAATCCAATTAATATTGTAGAACGTAACGAAAAAGAATGGGGAACAGAAGATAGTACAGGAGGAACAGATTTAAATCCTAATAAAATACCTATTGTTTTATAGACTAATAGTATTCCTTCTGAGGTTTGTGATAAAATTCAAAGAGAAGGTACTGATATTCCTAAAAATTCTGAGGATAGAGCTATATATTCATGGGAGGTTGCAGGATTTAACGATTCTTCTAATAGTTCTGTCAAAGTAAAAGATAAATGGGTAAAGATTAGGATAAGATACTCTGGTGAAAAATTAGCAATTATCACTGCAATACGAACATTTTATAGTGGAAGTTATTCATAATGTGGTATTTAAAAAAACAAAAACCTTTAAAATGCCAAATGTTTGGCACTAATGCTAGTAGTTTCTCTCTCAATAAAAATTTCTAGATGCCTAGTTTAACTTCTTCGCCACTTGCTACGTTACTAGGACAAACTCCTGAAACTAAACCAGATTTTTTTAATTTTAATGCAAATATACAAAATTCTCAAAATTAGACTAATTCTACAATAATTAATCCTGTTAAATCTTTTACTGATACGGGTAGTAAAATAGTAAATGATTCTGCTTTAACATTAGGTTCTACATTAAGTCAATCTTCGGATACACTTACTAAAATATAGGGTCAATAGATAAAAAATGATGCTATAACAGACTCTACAGGAGAGAGATTTAAATCAACAGGAGGTACTGATATTAAAGATATTGGTACTAAAAACAAATTTAGTGTTTCTGATGGTCTTAATTCTGGTTTTTCTGCATTAGGAAAAATAGGAGAAAAAGTAGGAGGTACTGCAGGACAAATAATGTCAGGTGTTAGTAATGTTGGTTCTAGTGTTATTAATTTAACAAAGACAGCAAAAGCTGCTGGAGGATTTAAAAATTTGTCTGGACTTGCTAAAGGAAATGCTGTTGCAGGTATTGCAGGAGCTGCTGCTGATATGATCGGCAGTTTTATGCCTCAAAAAACTGAATATGATGGACCTAAAGGCGATATTACATAGACAATGGATAGTGTTTATGATGGTATAGCTGATGCTGCAATGTCTATGCCTGGACCAGGTATGATGATCGGTGGTATTATGAAAGCAGGATCTCTTTTAGGAAAAGGAATGAATGCTTTAGGAGGCGGTACCGATGGAATGTGTGTTTGTGCTGGAACAAAAGTCTTTAAAGCAAATGGAGAGATAATTAATGTAGAAGACTTAAAGAAAGAAGATGGCATTCTTGGTTGGGATGGTAAATAGGTGGTTCCACAATTAATACACGACTTTATAGAACCTAGACAAAAGAAATGTGTAGAAATTGTATTAAAGAATGGATATTCTATTAAATGTAGTATTGACCACCCTATTTTAATAGATAATTCAAAAACTTGGGAATTTAAAAGAGCTGATAAATTAAAAATAGGAGACCTTGTAGGACTTGCTAATAATATAGATTATTGGGGAAATATTAATGTTCCCGAAGCTTATAATATAGGCAAAGAAGGTATTTTTAAAAATATCAAAAACTTTGATAAAGTTTCAATTTGTAATCTTTTAGCAGGAATATTTGATGTAAATGGTGATATATCTGTAAATAAGGGAAATTATTCTATAACTTTATATTCTTCTCTTTTAGAAGAAATTGCAATACAATTTCATAAATTAGGAATATTTTCTATTATTAAAACAGATAAACATTATCTAAAAATACAAGATATTCCTTCTATTATTAAATTCTATGAGTTAATTCCTTTAAACGTATCTGATAAAAAAGAATAGCTTAAGAAAATATACAATACATTAAAAGACAAGGAAACCTTTAACCAATCTGAAGCTACTCAATGTGAAATAGTATCTATAACACCTATTGGTATACAAACTGTGTATAATCTACAAGCTGATTATAATCACACTTATTTAGCTAATTGTATTATTACACACAATACTTCTACAGACGCAATTTTAGGTAGTTCTTTCCTTAGCTTAACACCTATGGGACTAATAAATGGTTTTGGTGGTAAGAAAGCTGATACTATTACTAAAAACACTGATGCTTTTGAAACTGTAGGTGGTTCCTATTCTGGAGCTAATGCAAAAGTTGATGATGCACTTACTAAGAGTGGTAAAAAATATGGTTTATTTAGTAGTGGTGCAAGACAAGAAGCTAATCGTGAAATCGCAGAAGCAAAAAGGCAACAAAAAGTTGTATCTGAAATTGCTGATTAGAGTAGAGTAAATACAACTTTACAACAATCTATGTCTGCAATTAATGCTAATAGACGAAAATTAGCATTAGAAGGTGGTTACGATTAGGCATCTATACGAGCTGGTAAACAAGGTATGAGCATTGAACATACACCTACATAGATTGAATTAATCTCTCCTGTTTCTAAATTTAAAGAAGGAGGATCAGTTAATGTATTACCTGTAGGAGCTTTGCATGCTCGTAAACATCATATGGATGTTGAAGGTATTACTGAGAAAGGTATTCCTGTTATAGATAATCGTGGTGAACAATAGGCAGAAATTGAGCATTCTGAAATAATATTTAGACTAGAAGTAACTCAAAAATTAGAAGAATTAGAAAAGAAATATAGTGAATCTAATGATGATAAATATGCTTTAGAAGCAGGAGAACTTTTAGTAGAAGAAATATTGCATAATACAGATGATAAAACTGGTCTTATTAGTACTCTTAAACAAGGTGGAGTTATTAATTCTAAAACTACTATAGTTCAATCAGATATAGATAAAATGGTTAAACAAGCACTTATTAATATATTAACATAGTAATGAAACAAAGTCAAGCTTTAATGTATAATATACCTATTTTTAATATAGGAGGTATACTTGCTAAAATAGCAAAATCAGCTAAAAACATACAAGGACAAGCTAATTTAGTAGGAAAAACAAAAAATCCAGAATTATTTAATCTGTTAAGCAAGTTAGCAAAAAGTTAGAAAGGTGGAACAAAACTTACAGAAAAAGAATCTAAAAAGTTAGTAACATTAGTTCAAAACTATAGAAGAAAGAATGTGCATTACCAAGCACGAAGAAAAAAGTTTAATGAAGCTTTATCTGAACGAGCAGCTGCAGAACGAGCAGCTGCAGAACGAGCAGCAACTGAAGCTGCAGCAACTGAAGCTGCAGCAACTGAAGCTGCAGCAACTGAAGCTACTGGAACTACTGCAGCAACTACAGCCGCAGAACGAGCAGCTACTGCAGCACGAGCAGCTACATCTGCAGCTCAAGGAAGACTTGCTAAAGCTTGGGGAGTTGTTAAAAGACACCCTTGGATTACAGGAGGTGCTCTTTTAGGATTAAGTAATGGTTCTGTTAGACAGGGTATTGGAGCAGGATTAAGTTATTGGACAACTCCAGTTAGTCAACGGGATTAGATTGGAACGCAATCTCCAACTGGATCTCAAATGCAAATAAGATTAAATGATGGTTCAATTGTACCAGTAACAATGGGAGATGATGGAATTTTAACATTTGGTTCTACAACGGAAACTGAAGGATCAGATCCTACCGCAGACGCTATTGCTCAAGCTATCGCTGAAGCTAATGGTGCAGCTAGTACTGGTGCAGCTAGTACTCAAGCTCCATCTCTTGGTTCTTTTGCAACCAATGAAGAATTGAATGATGTCTTTGAAGATGACGCATGGGATCAGTAATTATAAATAATAAAGAATATAAAGTAAAAGAAGCTAAAACTGAAGAAGAAAAACGCAAAGGATTACAAGGAGTAGAAGAGCTTCCTGAAAATGAAGGAATGCTCTTTTACTTTGATCCTGATGAGGAAATTACTATGTGGATGGATAAAACTAAAATACCTCTTGATATTATTTTTATAAATGAAGATTATGAGGTAACTAAAGTTCATCATGGTATTCCTAATGATAAAACCCAAATATCATCTCCTGAAACTGCTTATGTTTTAGAAGTAAATCAAAATTCAGGTATTAAAGTTGGAGATGAGGTTGATTTTGATGATAATGATAAACCTCCAATTATGAAAGTTTTGGCTCCAGATGGTAGTACTTAGATGGAATTATGGGGTGGAGAACGTATAGTTAGTAGACGTGAAACCAAAATCCTCATAAAAAAAGCAAAAGCTGCAGAATTAGTAAAAGATACTCCTAAATATAAAAATAAATGTATTTCATTAGGTAAATATATGTTTAAAGTATTACGAGGTTAGGATAATAGACCTAATGAATATGTAGAAAATAAAAATGCTAAAACCGAATAATAAGTTTGGATTAATATAAAATATAGGTTATTTTTGTACATAATATTAACAATTTAATTATATATAATTATGAATATTACTTATAAAAACGCAGTAAAAAACGTAAAGAAATTTCAACAAGGTGGCCCAATGGGTCCAGAAGGTGCTCCTGCAGAAGGTGCTCCAGAAGGAGGTGAAATGCCAGCAGAGGGCGCACCTGAAGGTGGTGCTCCAGAAGGTGCTCCAGAAGGCGGTGGTGAGGATCCAATTGCTCAGTTAGTGCAAATCTTCGCACAAGGACTTCAAAATCAAGATTGTCAGATGCTTGCACAGGGTGCACAAATGTTTATGGAACTCGCTCAACAAATGCAGGGCGGTGGTGGTCAACCAGCACCAGAAGGTCAGCCTGTATTTAGAAAGGGTGGTAAACTTGCATACAGAATTAAATATTAATTATTAATACTCATTAAGAGGAAGTGGAGATACACAACTCCTCTTCCTCTTTTTTCATATATGGCAGAAAGTACACAATAGGTAACACCTACTTTATATAGTTTCTACGGGAAACAATATGATTATAATGATTTAGCTAAAGCAGCTGATTCTGGTTTAAATGATTATCTTATAACTCTTGAAAGAGGTGTAAAAGATTCTGATAAATTTAAAGCTGCTTATGCTGATATGATGTCAGGAATCAAAGATGGAACCATTACATTTGGAGATGGACATTTTACTGATTCAAAAGGAAGATATACTAATGCAGATAAAGAAGCTAAAGACTACTATGGTTTGATAGCCAACTATATTTATGATAATATGGGTAAGTCTAATGTCTATGAGGCACCAATTTCTCCTGAAGAAGCACGAAAAATAAAATGGGATGATAATAGTGTTAAAACTGCATTAATGAGAGAAATCTATAACAGTGATACTGCTGGTAATTTACAAGATTTCTTAGAATTAGATGATGCTAAGAATGGAGTAAGAGGAATTACTAATCGTTCTACAAGATTAGCTAATGCTTTTCAATCTATTGCTGATAACTGGGATAATACATTCTCTGGTTATTCAGATAATGATAAAAATAGATATAGACAATTATTAGGAGAAGCTGCAACCGCATTAAGAGATGGTACTATTAATGCAGGAGATTATTTAGCTTTAAGTAGAGCTATTGGAGGTGTAGATTTTAGAAGTATGTTAGCTACAGGGTCTCCAACATCTACTGCTACTCCTGATATAAGTTCTTCTACTACTCCTGATATAAGTTCTGCAACTTCTACTCCATCTTCTACATATAAATTAAAAAGAGCATCTTTAAATGCTGATGGATATAGTGCTACAGATATTAATTATATGACAGGATTAATGTCTAAAGTAAAGAGTACCAAAGGACTTATTAACATTCTTAGAAATAGTTTTTATAATAGAAATTATAAATTTGCAAGAGACCCTAGAGTTTATGCAATTTTTAAAAGTAATAAAATTAGTAGTAAAGCAGGAATTACTGCAACACTTAATGCATTAAATGCAAGAGGTGTTTTGAAACAAGCAGACCCTTCTAATCCTAATTTAATGTATATACCTGGTCTTAGAACAAAACGAGGTACAGCTTGGGTTTGGGATAAGTCATCAAATCAAATAGCAGAATTGCAAGTAGATAATATTCCTTATTTAAAAGCTAGATTATCTCAAGTAACATCTCATAAAAAAGGAGGAGTACTTTATGCTGAAAAAGGAGCAGAAACTCCTTATTGGTATAGTAGTATAAACGATTATGATAAAAGTAAGTATGGATATTCTTGGGGTAGTACTGCTTATGGAATGGATAAAGATGGCAATTTTATAGATGCATTTGGAAATGCTAATAAAGGATATAATCAAAATCGTTACACTACAGATTCTGGATATAGAGATTTTTCAGATGCTGGAAAAAATATAGCATTAGGTATTGAAAATGCACAAAACTACAAAGACCAAACTTCTAAAATTTTATCAGATTATGATGCTTATATTAATGCTTCTGATAAAAGTGGATTTAATGAATCTAATAATTTATTTCTTCGTTATACTAAATGGTATGACTCTTAGCAAACAAATTCTGCTAATAGATTTTGGAATGGAGATTAGTTAAATTCAAATTGGACTTCTCAAGGTAAAAGCTATTACGGAAATACAACAGGACCTGTTACTGATATTAAAACTCGAATCAATTAGTTAAGAAATGATTAGATGGTAGGTATCGCACATAATAATTTTAAAGCAGAAGGAACTCGATATTTTTATAAAGATAAAGATGGAAATCAACATTGGGTAGATCCTGAAGTAGCAAAAAATTATTAGAAAAAAGAAGGTGATCCTACAAAAACACAAGATGGTTTTACAACTTGGAGTGATTATGAATTAATTGGCCCTGCTCAATAGAAAACAGCACAAGAAACTCCTCAAGGAGATGGTACTCAAATTGATAGAACTGACTAGACACAAAAACCTAGCAAATGGAATGAACTTTACGGTAAGATTAAAGGTGGTCTTAATAAGCTAGCTCCTTTGGCTTCTGAAGCTGCACGAATGGGATTATCTATACATACTAATAATAAACTTGCAGACGTTCTTAGATAGCATACTAAATTAGGTTTATATAACCCTTGGGAATATCATACTCCTATTACTGGAGACTTTGGATAGATGTAGTTTAAATTTAATCAAGCAGCTCAAACTAGAAGTCTAGGTGACAGAATGGCTAGTAGTACTTCTGATGCATCAACTGGTTTTGCTGCATAGTTAGACGCTAATAGACAAGCTAGTAGTTAGGAAACTGAAGGATATTTAGCTGATAATAAAGAAAGACAAAGAACTACAGAAGTTGCTCAGCAACATGCATAGCAAGCTATTTAGGTAAAAAATGATATTGCAAATAAAAATGTTGACAAACAAGTTGATTATGATGAAAAATTAGGAAATATTGAAGCTCAAAGACTCAATGCTAATTGGCAATCCAAAGATAACTTTATTGCTAACAATATATCTGCACCATTAAAAGAACAAGCAGCATACGATCTTTCACAAAAGCGTGCTGAAGAGGCTAACAAAAAAGATCAAAAACTTCAATTTGATTTAGCTCCACTTACAAGACAACAACGATTTCAATCAAATCAATTAGCAAGATATTATACACAAAAAGGTTAGGATTTGTCTCAAGATTATAATTCTAAACTTTTAGCTTGGTAGAAAGTCAATGGAGAGGATGCTGATTATACTCAATAGGATTTTTATAAAAATTATATAAATAAGTCAAGAGAATTAGAAAATCAAATGTATAAAGACCAGTATGATATGTCTGTAGACTAGAGTAATCAAATTAGAACTTTATATGATAATCTTTATAACAATCAATACGCAAGTAATTTTACATCAAATCCTTTTGGAAGTAAAACTACCTCAACTAAAGTTCCTCATTATCAAGAAATATTAAGAGGTGCAGGAATGTTGAGAAAAGGAGGTAAAATTAAACCTCATGTACATAGAACATTAAATTTGTTAGGAATATGAAAATAATACCAAAATTTGCGGGAGGAGGGAGCACAGGCTCCTTCTTCACCGTTTATCAAGCTGTTTAGAATCCACAAATTGGAGGTTATCCTACTAGTACAAAAACATCTAATTCAACAAGTGATTCTGTAACAGTTAAAGATTCCTCAAAAGATTCTTCTGATGAAAAAGAGGATACTAAAGGAAAACTTACAGAAAAAGATTTGTTTAATATGATAAAAGATGTAGAAGGATTGCCTAATGAAATGAAATAGATTATAACTTCATTAAAAAGAACTATGGAAACATAGAATTTAGTAGGTCAATCTGCACAAGATATATCTACAACCTATTTAAATGCTTTATATAAAATTAAAACAGCAAAACAAAATAAATCTAAATTTGATGAGGCTATAAAAGATGCTAAAACTAATGGTAGTTTAGGAGAGGTTGCTATAGGAATGGATGGAGAATTATATGCTCAAGATGAAAAAGGAAATCCTATTACTATATCATTAAATACATATCTGGCAAATAAAGATAAATATCATTTATTGACTAATTCTAATTTAGCTTACTTGCGTCAATATAATCCAAAACTTGCATTTATGCAAAGTGATACTGTTTTTGAAACAATTACAAATGGTGTTGGATACGAATCATTTCAAACTCTTCTGGATAAAGCTAAATCAAGTCTTGGAAGCACATCTTCGGAAGAAAAAGGAATTGCTGGTCAAGAAGCTTTAGCTGGATTACGAGCATTGTAGGGTAAATCTGATGCAGAAAAACAAGCTTTGCTTAAAAAAGCAAATGGAGTACTTTCTTATGATACATTTTAGGAATCAAATGTTAATCAAGTACAATCTTTAATAACTTATTTGTCTGCTGTTCTTCCTAAACGTGCTAAAGTATGGGCTGCTACTAAATTTGGAACTGACGAAGATAGTGCAACTAAAGCGTTAGTAGGACAATATCTCATGGGACAATTAAAAACTACTACTAAATATGAAGTTTCTGGAGGTTCTAAAGGTTCAAAAGATTCTAATGGCTCAGGTTCATCTAGCTCTGGAATGGGAGATGTTGAATATAATACACCGATGAAATTACTAGAAGGATTGGGAGTACAAAATACATTTACACTTAGTCCAGGAACAACTAGAGCAGTTTAGGTTGTGGCTAACACTTTACCATTAACTGATGCTTAGGGTAAACCTATAGGAGCTAATAAAACATTATCAGAAGCAGTTAGCGGTGAATATTCAGGAATTTTGGATATACAGCATGCAACAATGGGTGGACAAACAATTGATACATCTGCTTTTAATAGTATAATAGTGAGAGATGGAAAAATTAATTCTATTGATTTTCCTTGTATTGTTAAAGCTGATGGAACAATTTTACCTAATACTAATCCTGAAACTTATAAAGCAAAACAATTAGCAGATAGAGAATTGAAGCGTAGAGGTATAGATGTTACTAAACAAGCAGATATTAAGAAATATTATAAAGCAATCAATCTTACTTATTAGAAATATAAATTAGGAGAAGCTTACAATTCAAATGGTGAACCTACAGGAAATTGGAGACGATTTGGAGTAATTAATGTAGATGCTAATAGTAAAGCTTTAGGTATGGGTGATTTAGAAGATAATCCTTTACTTAAAGAAATTACAGATGATGCAACTATTGACAATTTAATTAGTATTACTAAAGATGAAAACTTTAGTAAAAAAGGAATAATAAGTTCATTTACTGGAAACTATGATAGATTTTACAGAGGAACACTTTGGATTCCTTTAGATGTAAACTATCATGCTGCATCTACAGGCACAAAAACTAAGGGCGAAGATGTATATAATACAGAAGTTGCTCAGCAAGCGAGAGATGCTCGTGATAATTGGAATAATGGACCCTCAATTTAATTATGGAAAGAAGAGAACACGATATATTTATGGATATGCTAGCCAATCCTACTGCATCATTTGATACAATGGTAACAGTAGGATTGAATTCCTCTAACACTTCTCTACAGGATAGATCTGTATATGAAGGGAACAAATATGTGTAGGAATAGTTTAAAAATTCAGATGGAGAGTTTGATAAGAAAAAATTTGAGCAAGCATATACCATTGCCAAATCATATTACAATAATTTAGCCAATGCTGATTTTAATGAATCTATGCAAAAACAAACTGTTTGGCATAGAGATAGTTTATTAGCACCAGAAGGCTAGAGAGAAAAAGGACCTAGATTCCAAGAATTTAATATGTCTAATCCTATGGAGTAGGTATTTGGCTTTGGAACTTTAGGAAAAATTGAAGAACCTACTAAGTCTTTAGATGAATTAGCTCAATCCCATAAAGTTTTAGCTAATCCAACTACAGCAGGAGCAAATTTAGAAAATGCTAAGTGGGAAGATGCTCCTAATGATAACTTTTTCGGCAATTTCTTTGATACTCTTGTTATTGCACAATGGGATTCTGATGGAGAACATATTGACCCAATAACTGGAGAAAAAGTAAAACATGAAAAAGGTGAGCCTAAATTAAATCAAAATGGAGAGTATTATTATGAAAAACTTGATGGGCGTGATGTTTATGGTCGTAGAGTTTTAAATAAAATGAATGTTTTGACAAAAGATGGTTCATTTATGAATAGGTTTGACTTTTTTGATTCAGACGATATTGAACAAAAAAGCATTGCAGGAACTACATTTAAAAATTTAGCTTTAGTAGGTTCCATGTTTATTCCTTATGTTGGTCCTTGGATTGCAGGATTAAGTGTAGCTACATAGTTAGCAGGCTTAGGTGCTACGTTAGGTAAAATGGCTTTAGGAAGCGATAGTCCTGTATTGAATGAGATTGAAGGATGGTCTAAATCTGTAAATAGACAAACTGCAAAATCACAATATGCACAAGAGCATACATGGTGTTGGGAGAATTTTATCAATCTCATAGGTGATACTATGGGACAATTAAAAGAGTAGAGATTTATCTTTGAGAAAATTCCATCTGTATTTAAAGGAGCAAATATGTCTACCAAAGCAGGATAGGCTGAAAAATTAGCATAGCTTGAAGAAAAATATTCAACTGAAGCTAAAGAAGCTATAGATAAATTATTTAAAACTGGTAAAAATGGAACAAACTTTACTAAAAGTTCAATAGAATTACAAGAGATAGCTCCTTTAAAAGCTCAAGCAGAAATGGATTCATTCATTAAAGGATATAATAAACTTGGAGAAGTTCTTAGTAAAGGTTATATGACAGGAATAACTGTAGCTGATACATATGGTGAAGCAAAACAAGCAGGAGCTTCTGATTTGGATGCTACTTTATTAACTTTAGGTTATGCTGCAGGTGAATTTGCTATACTTAATACAGGATTAGGTGAATGGATTTTACCTGAATTGAGAGCAGATAAATATAAAACACAAGCCATTAAAAACGCATTATTAAAATTAGACGATGAAGCTAAGTCTGCAATAAATAACGCATCTAGAGAAGTTAAACAAAGTTACGTTAAACGATTGTTTAATATGGGTAAAAGTATTGCTAACGCTGAATATGCTAATGGAACAAGAACTTTGAAAGCAACTCTTGCAGCAGGTGTTGGGGAAGGTGTAGAAGAAGTTAGTGAAGAAGTTTTAGCTGACTTTTCTAAAGCTTGTTTTGATACAGTTAAATGGTTACAAGGTGATAATGTACGATTAAATACATTTGGATACGACTTTAAAACAGGAAAATGGGATGGTAAAGAAGTTCTTGACAGATATGGTATGTCTCTTGTAGGAGGTGCAGTAGGTGGTTCGTTAACTAATGTCGGTACTAGTTACAAAACTTTTAAAGAACTTGATTCTATGACATCTGAATAGGCTATTCAAGAGTTAGTTTATATGCATAGAAATGGTACTTTAAATAAATTTGAAGAAAGTATTGATAAATCCCAATTAGCTAATCCTGGTAATTCTGCTACTAATTTTGAAGTAAAAGATGGAGTAATATTATATGCTCC
Source organism: bacterium (assembly GCA_963645885.1). Lineage (GTDB taxonomy): Bacteria > Bacillota_I > Bacilli_A > RF39 > UBA660 > CAG-1000. Next base: position 37,400 of record CAVIUL010000001.1, read on the forward strand.
AGGAACTTAGGAAAATAATCAAGACTTATTTGCTAAACAAGCATTGCATCAATAGGTTAAAATTATAAGAGATATTCTTGATGCAAATGGAGCAAATTTATCTGATGATTCTATTTTATAGAAACAAACTGAAATGTTAGGAGATTTACGTTTTAATGCTTTACATAAATCAACAACAGCAGGAGGATTTATTAATGAATTTAATAAATTAAGTTCAGATGTTATTAAATTAACAACTCAAATTAATAATCTAGAATCATCTGATTTAGATAGCAATAATGACGGAACGGTTACAGATAAAGAAAAAAGACAGAATGAAGTAAGTCAAGACCATAAAGAACAAATTAAAACATTGCAAAAAACTTTAAATGATACTAAAACTAAATTATAGGATTTAATTGATGGAAAACGATCTTATGAATTTGTATCTGATGCTTTGTTTGAAATGACTACTGATTTAAGTGGTAGATTTACAGCTGCAAGTTTTCCTTTATATGTAGAAGCTAAATATCATAAAAAATATTCAGATTTAACAGAGAATGAAAAAGCTATATCTTGGGAAGAATACGAAAATTGGAAAACTTCTGAAGGAAGAGATAAGATTAGAGATATGGCAGCTATTTATAGGACTATTTCTGAACAAGCTAGTAAAGTTATTAAAAAACATTCTGATGAATATTTAAAAGGAGATACACATATTCGTAATTTTAACAACCTCATCACAAGAATATTTAATACAATTGATGGTAATTCTGAATCTGATTGGTTAAGTAATGCTCAACGTATTTAGGACTCTAACTTTAATCAAATTGAAGCAAATTTGATTGCTCAATTTGGAACAGATGAGGATAAAAAAGCATTATAGGTTTATGTAGATAGAATGAAATCTATTGATCCTACAATGTCTGAAGAAGAAAGAAAACAAGAATAGGCATAGATAGGTCTTGACTATTCGAATAAACAAGCAGAAATTATTCTTAATAATCTCTCTAAATTTATTCAACCTTTTATTGATAGCGGGACAATTAATACTGAAACAAAAAATCAACTATTAAAAACATTAGAATAGCTTAAACAAATATCAATCAATAAGACAAATGAAGCTACGATGTATGATGCTTCTGAAGAAGAGCAAGATTAGTTGGCAGAAAAAACTGTATAGGTTCAAAATGCTATTGATGAAATATCAAAATTAGGTAATACTTCTTTTGAAAAGAATTTGAATGAATTTTCTATTGCTATAGGTAATGAACCTATTAATATGACACAATTACTTGAAAGATTAAATACCTCTTTCAATGATGTGTCTAATAATATCACTAGGTTTAATATGGATGAGCAATTGTATAAAGATTTAGACAATGCTATTCATACTATTGAAATGTATCAAGCTGCAATAAAAGGAGCTAGAACAGATAATGCAGGAACTGGAAATTATTTCGGATATAATGCTACTTTAAATGAGATAGCTAAGAAATCTGAAGGAGATTTTCCTGAACTTGCAGAAATTGATAAGCTTTCTGCAGATGTATTTATTGCAGATATTAATACTAATTTAAGTAAACTTTTATTTTTAAAATAGTTATATCAAATAAACCAAGGTCAAAAGATGACCAGATAGGATAGAGTTGCTGAAAGAAAAGATATTTTATTCTATAGAAGAATGAAAAGTATTGTTTCTGTTCCTGATGATGATCCACTAAAATCATGGGAAGGATTTCTTGAATTAAAAAATACTATAGAAGCAGCAACCCTTCATGAAAATTTTAGAGACTCTGAAATTATTCAAGAAAAAGATAAAGAGGCTTTTGAGAAAGAAAACATACTTATTGAAGATGCTATATATGACTTTTTCTAGAAAAATTAGGAAAAAATAAAAGATTCCACTAAGTTATCTGAATTTATAAACGGACGTCATTTGAATCTTTATACAGAAGCTAAATAGATTCTGAATGAAGGTACTGATGTTATGGATGATAACTCTATGTTATGGTGGATAGCAAGCCGTTGTGCAGTAAAATCTTCAGCATTTCATAATAGATATTCTTAGATAATTAGTGATAAAATAGCACCTATTGCTACTCAAGAATTAGCAGTTTATAATAACTATGCAAATATAGTAAATGGTAATGTTTTTACAGCTTTTGCAAAGGCTTTTAGAGAGTCTATGGTAAAAGATTGGAAAAGTAAATCTGTAGAAGAAAGAAAGAGAATTTTAACAAGTTTAAATAACTCTGAGGCTTTAGCAGATGATAAATTTGTAGATTATGCTTTAAACTTTTTACCTGTTCCTAGATTTGCTAATGTAGTATTAACCGAAGGAATTGCAGGCAGTGGTAAAACTTCTAGTGTATTTACATAGACAGTTACAATGCTTAAAAAGTTTAATCCTGACGTTTTAAAAAATGTTGCGATTGTACATGGAGCCTCTAAATCAAGTGCTGAAGAAATTCAATCATTATTAGAAATAGAAAATTCTAAAAGCTACGATAGAGCAGGCTGGATGAAAGAAATTTCTAGTCAATGGAAAGAATATTTAATTGATCCAAAAACTAACAAACATCTAATAGAAAAATCTGCATATACATTTAGTTCTGAAAATGAAATTCGATCAGCATTAAATATTAATCAAACAGACACACCTCCAAGTCTTATTATTATTGATGAAATCTCCAAATTCTCTACTTATGATGTAGATTTAATTAATGATTTTGCTAAAAAATATGGAATTACTGTCTTAGTAGCAGGAGATTTTGATCAATCTGGAGTTGTAGGATAGCATCCTATTGCAGTAAATGGAGAAACATTAAATTGGCTTCCTGAATTACAAAGAACAAACTTTATTAGGTCTCCTAAATTAGGAGTATCTATGAGAACTGATAATTCTCTTAAAACACGAAATCAACAAAAGGTTCAAGCTTATATGCAAAATCACACTTCTGAAGATTTAATATAGCTTGAATGGTTTCAAGACGAAACTGGTTTATATGGAGATAGAGTCATTAGTTATGAATTTAATGACCCTGATGTTAATGTTAACGATTTAAGAAATCAAAAAGGAAAGGTTGTTGATAGTGTTATAGGACAAGTTGATAAATTAATTTAGACTTTAAAGCCAGGAGAAAAAATAGGTTATATATTTAATGACAAATCATCTCCTATTTATCAAAAATTAGCATCTGATGAATATAAAAATTTTATAGATTTAAAAGAAGGTGGATCTGCTCAAGGATTAGAAAGTAGATATTATGTTATTGAAGCTGATCCCACAATTGGACTTTCTAGTTCAGATAATATGGGCTAGAAAATGGCTGAAGATAACTATTTAAAAGAAATTTATACTGGAATCACTCGAGCATAGCAGGGAAGTATTTTAATTATGCCAACAGACATGGGACCTAAAATAGGTACTGTTTAGGTTAAATCTAAAATTAATGAAATTATTAATCCTGCAATAATTAAAAGTTATTCTATCAAAAGAAAAAATCTTTTAGAAAAAATTACTACTTCTTAGGATATTGAATATGTTCCTCGAGACAAAGAGGCATTAGATACCAAAAAACCTTCTGGAGAATCTAAAACTGGTTTAGATGAAGGAGTTACTTTACCTCCTCTACCTGATAATGAAGATACTACAAAAAAATCAGCTACAGTAAAACCTGATAGTACACCTGATGCAATTACACCTCCAGAAACAGTAGATTTTGAAACTCTTCCTTCTGGAGATTAGGAAGAATTATCAAAAATTCAAGAAAATGTAATTAAGAATCCTAAAACCGAAGAACCCTGGGATACTAATGATACTAAATCTTTAATTCCTTATGGATAGATTGTTTCGGTACAAGGTGAATATGGTGTTATAAAAGGAATTCAAACGAAATCTGATGGAAATCATAAATATTTAATTGAGACAAAAGAAGGTGAAAAGGAAATAAACTATAAAGATATAACTCAACTTATATCTAATGCTAAAATAGAATCACCTGTAGTTTTAGATCACTAGGAAATGGTTAATAGATATGGAGAAATTGCAAATGTTGAATCCATAACTGTTAATCATAATGGTATTGAACTTACACTACCTTTATGTCAAATACCTTTCAAATATAAGAAAGAAACTGGAACTAATAATATGATCAACTATTTGCATAGAAATATTGTAGTAGTTAAAATTGGTAATGTTCACATTCCTTTCTATATGAGTACTGGTAGAGGTGGTAAAGAAAATGTACAACCTGGATTATGGTATCCTTTCTTTGGAATAAAAGATGGATGGTTAAATAAAGGTACTCAAGAAGATATTAATAATTTTTATGGAAGTCCTATTCTTAAAATTGTATCGGAACAATTAAATAATGTATTAGGAACAGGATATACTGATGATATAAAAGGTCCTTTAACATTTGAAGAAAATGTTGATTCTATTCAAATTTAGTATATAAATTAGGATTTAAATCCAACTGCTAATGGACACTCTGATACACTTTAGAAATTTAATGATAACGTAAAATAGACTATTGAAGCTATTGATAAATCTTTATCTGAAATTATTCCTGACATATCAGGAACTGAAGCTCCAAAATTGAGTTATGAAGACGATACTGCTCCTATTAATTTCAACAGCGATACTCTTGATGATAAAACTTATCAAGATATGGTTGATAAAGAAAATGAACCAACAGCTTTACCTGGATCTCAAGCAGTAAATGAGGGGTCTAAAATTGCAATTACTATGTTATTACATTCATTTAATACTTTTGAAACAGGTGTTTTATGGGATGAAGAAGGAAATCCAGTTCCTGTTGGAGATTAGACATGGGCAGATGCACGTATTGATAGTGTTAATGGATTATTAAAATTAGATAGGTTTAAAGGAAAGAAAAAAGAATATTATTTAAATGCATTAGGTTTACTAAGAAGTCATTTATTTAATACTGAAGATAAAGCCGAATTAGTTAAAAAACTAGAAAAAGTTTTGGGTATAGACGGCATTTATCTTACTTTTGCTTTAAAGAGTTCACCTAGACCTGGAGAAGGTAATAAATCCAAAGGAAAAGAATTTGTAGAAGAGTAGCCAAGTCGTTTTAGTAAAGGTATTAGTGAGACTACAGAATTTAATGGTTCATCTGATTCAAGATCTCATGAATGGCATCCTAAATCTCTTGTTGCAATTATTGGCACAAATGCTGATGGTGATGTTTTAGAACTTCCACTTTTAGCAACATCTTCACCATTTACTTTATTACAATTAGAAAATGATTAGAAACAAAAAGTATTCCCTGATGTTTTAAGTACATTTGAAAGTTTAAAGAGTAATGGAATGGGATATTATGATATTGCTAATAAAATAATATCCAAATTTGAAAATGTTAACGAATACAAAGATTTAATAGACTTATTTAAATTATTTGTACGTACAGACAGAAATATAGAATATTTAAGAGATCCTAACTGGACTATTGCTCGTAATTTAAATTTACAAGGTGCAATTTTTGCTAAAGATAGAGGTAAACTTATGGGAGTTCCTGGATTTGATTATGATGCAGATAGTACTCCTGAATCTGAATGGAGCACATTAGATTCATTATATGCAGATCCTCAAAGATATGTAACAGAATAGATTTTTTCTTCTGTAAATGATACAACTACTACTGTAAACGGTAATGAAATTCAATTCTCTAAACCTGGACATGCATTTGTATTAGCGTCTTATGATAGAAGTTTAAGTACTGACGAGGAAGTTGTAGAATACTTTACCAAACAATGTAAAGATCCTAGTTTACCTAAGAAAGTTACTCAAGTATATATTGTTCCACCAAAAGCATCTTTAGAAGAATATATTGAAAATTTACGCAAAATTCTTGATAAAAATGAACATGGAGCATTGCCTATTGGTCAATTCTTTACTTCATATAAGTTACTATAGGTTCTTTTAACAAATGATTCATTTAAAGAAATATTAAATAAAAGAGTTCCAGGTTTATTACAAAAAACTCAAGATGCAATAAATTATATAAAAGAAGCTTTTGATGCAGCATAGCAAGCTACTTCTCTTAGTGAAAAAGCAAAATTAATGGGAGAAGTTAGGCAAAGATTATTTGAAGCTCAAGATTGGTCTAGTATAATTGGAGGAACAGCTAAACCTGTTAAGTTGGCTGGATTATTAGATGGAGTAATATTAAATTTCATCTATACAAAAAGTTCACTTCAATCATTAATTACTGGTGATTATGGAGTTTCTTTTGAATTTGATCAAGATAATTTTAATCTATTTAAAGGTATTTTAACACAAGCAGGTATTGATGGAGTTAGACATAATATAAAGATTCCAAAGAATGCACCTCGTGTAGGACCTTTTGTAGTAGTTTCAACTAATTATTCTCTAAATGGAAAACCATTTAGAGTTCATAATAAATTAGATTCATATACTTTTTCAGGAGATATGTCTAGTCTTATTCATAGTTATGTTGATGCTTTGCGTCCATCTAAGCCAGATAAAGATGGAACAATACATTATGCAGGAGCTGATACATATAGATATTTAAAAGGAAAATCTAATATAAATAATTCTGTTAAATCTAAAGATGATATTGATAGAGATAATCTTGAAAAAACATTCAAAAAGAAAGGATTAGATATTAATCAAATCTTAACAAACGCAGGATTAATAGACATATATTAGAATCAACCAGTAGAAGATTCTATGAATAGAATTATAAATACAATTAACTAGACTATTCCTAATAGAATTGCATTCAAAGTTGGAGGAGATTTAATTATAAGTGATCCTGTAGAAGAACTTGGTAATTAGACTTTCTTAATTGACTCAAACGACAATCCTATTACAGATTTAGAACCATTATTTGATAATTTTGGAGTAGCTAATTTTAAAATAAGAGTTAATGATGTTGAATATTTATCAAGTTATAATAAATCTACTGGGACTATTAGAATGACACCTCCTGGAGAATATCATGAAAATGCAGCAACTGCAGTTAAATTATCTATTACAGAACAAAACTTTAACGAGTATATTGCTGATGGTAAAGAAGCTCTTTTTGAATGGATTGATGAAAACGGATAGTATTACGATTGGGAGATAGAAGACCTTTTTAACTCAACATCACTTGAGGAAATGCAAGAAGTTATTAGTCAAATGACTAAATTAGACGATGATGCATTCTTAGATTTAGAAAAATATACAGAAAGTGATGAGTTTAAACAACTTGATGATAGAAAGAAATAGATTGTAAAAGAAATAAACGAATTAGAACGAGCTATTCGAGATAGAAATTATGATGAAAATCAAGAAACTTGTAAAATTGATATAACTTTTAAAGTATGAATAAATGTGAATTAAATAATTCATCATTACTTTAGATTAAAGATTTAACAGCCCAACTTCTTAAACGTGGAGTGAAAGAACGTTGGGATGTTAACTCTTTAAAATCTAATTTTAATGAATTTATCAAATAGGTATTAGACACCTATAAAATGTCTAATAATGATGATATAAAATTAGTTGCAGACATTATGTATACTCAAATACCTAGAGCTAAAAGAATAGTAGCTTTAGATCCTGAGTATTTATCTATGAATAATGTAATTAACTTATTAGATGAAGCTGTATAGGGTGTTGAAAAAATAGATACCAAATCTGCAAGCATAGAAAAAATAGAAGAAGGTCCTCAAAATAGATTACAAGCTTCAGACATCTTTTTAGATAAAGCTTATGGAGGAGCTGTTAATGTACGAAACATTTTCTGTAAACAAATAGATCAAAATTTATTTGATTGCATGTTTATTAATAGAGGATCTATCAATACTAAATTAGGAATTGTAGGAAAAACATGTGATTTAAATAATAACATTAGAGAATATCAAGACTTTTTGTTGCAAAAAATCGTCGAGTATCTAAATACAGATGTATTAGATATGAGAGTTCAAGGAGAAGTAAAAAATATTCTTACAAATCCTAGAATGTATAATAGAGGGAAATATACTAAAGCTTTAGATATTTTATCCCCTTATATTAATACCTATTTAAAATCTTTAGAAGGACAAACTGATCAATTACGTCAACTGTTTAAAAATAGATTAAAAGATCCAAAATCTAAAAGAAGACTTGATGCATTTAATGCAATGGTCATTCTAAATAATTTTGATAGTTATGTTTCTAATATGCTAGGCAAAGCTATTCAAATAAAAGACTTTGGATTATTTACAGGAGAAGATAAATATCAAATTTCTGACTAGACTGCTAATGTATATACAACTTGGAGAACTTCAGAAAATATTAATATTGCAAATGAAGCAGATGCTATTACAAAATTAGCAGTAAATACAACTCCTTTGTTAAATTGGAATAACGATACTCCGTCAGATGGAAAATATTTAAAATTCCAAGATTTTCAACATATTATTTCTAAAATAAAAGATTTAACATATAATCCAGCAGCTTCTTCTATAATTTTTGATGATAATTTTGAATTAAGTCGCTCTGATATTTGGGATAGTTTATCAAAAGAAACTTAGGAATATTTAAAAGGTAAATCTCTTAGAGCTGCTATTAGTTTGGTTAGAAGTAATCCTAGAGCTTATCTTCATTCAGTTTTTGAAATCTTAAGTAATAATAAATTTAAAAAATTAAATCCTCAATTATATTCTAAGTTCTATAATGATGAATTAAATAAATTATATTCTATTTCACAAGGATTATTTAATGGAAATTATAGTTTAAGGACCTTAACTGATGTTAAAAGTCCTAATGATTTTTATTCTTATTTAACTTAGACAGCTGATTCTATATTTAATGTATAGTATTTACAATACTATAGAGATGATAATGGGTTAATAAAAAGTCGTACCTTATTAGACCAAGGTGTAAATAATGTAAGAAGATCTATTGAACAAGCTATAAACCTAACAAATAGTTATAGGTTAATCGGCGATTGGAAGAAATATTCTGAACCTTTTAATTTTTAGGAAAAATATAATAAAGATAATTCTGCATTAACTGAATTATCTTTTAATATTCCAAACACTGATTTTAGAGCTACTGTAGATTCTACTGGTAAGGTAAGAATAACTAAAAACGGTTTCGGAATTAACTATTCTGAAAGTTATGAAGAATTAAAGCCTTTTATAGATAATATTCTAAAATTAAATTTAGAAGAAGATACCGTTTTTGAAGAAGCTATATTTGAAGAATTAGGAGATTCTACAGTTTAGGATTTGTCTGCATTTGCAACAAGAGTTATTTTTAATTAGTATGTTAATTAGAAATTTTTATTAGATGTATCCCCATAGAATAGAGATATTATTTTATCTTCTATTTATGGAAAGACTATTCCTAATTGGAATTATGCAATTGATGAATTAGGATTGATTCATAAATCAGATTTATCAATATTACATAAAATATCTGTTGCTAAAAGTAATGTGCAAGGTTTAATGACATCTACTCAAGTAAAAGATTCTCAAGGAAAAGCATAGAGTAGACAAACTTTAAGTAGATTATTAGGTTCTTTTAATTCTCAATATGAATTATAGGAAAGATTACCAGATTCAATATCAAATCATTTTATGATATTGAATACACCTGGATTATTTGAAGGAGTCTATACAGTAAAAGAATTTGCTGGTGAAAATGTAGATTCCAAAGAAACTACAAGTATGACAGTACGAGAAATGGCATTATCTCAATTTATGTATGATTATATAGGAGGAATAATGCCGCAAGATGAGAATAATTTAGTTGGTAATGGACATATTATGTTATTACCTTCTGTAAACTCTGATAAAAGTACTATAGGAAGAATTAAAATTAATCTAAATTCTAAAATTAATATTAATGGAGAATAGAAAGCTCTAAAAGATTTAACAACTATTGAATTAGAACAAGTAATAGATAAAGAATTTGGAGATTTCTATGAAAAAATGGTATTTAAAATCCAAAAAGATTGGAGAACTTTATAGGATTTTATAGGACCTAATCTTGGTATGCCTAGATTAGATTTAGATTTTTTAAATAATTTTTCTGAGTTTAATACTTGGTATGCTAATAATAGAAAAGAAAGCGATCCAAAAAGAGTAGATGACTTTATTAAAAAGAAAGTTTTAGAATATAATAAAGTTCATAGACTTTCTCCTTTAGAATTAATAGATCAAGTTCATTTCAAATCTAATAAAAATGGAAACCTTTCTATAAACGAAGCAATACTTGCACAAATAGCTCGGTTTAAACCATCATCTTCTATATTTAATAATAATCAACTTCTATTATACAGATACCGTAAAAAAGAAGATTTTTGGATTGAAAAAAAGTCAGAAGTATTGAAAAGTTTGCTTTCTAGTAAGACTAATTTCAATACAAGTAATACTGTATAGGCTGAATGTAATTATTTACGAGATTGGAATAGAAAACAGGTATCTTCTGGAAACCCTAATTGGATTAATTCTTCAGGAAACTTAATTCTCGCTAAAATTATTATTAATCAAGATACACCAGATGAGCGTATAGTTGATATAACTTCACAAAAAGACTTTGTAAAATTAGGAATTTCAAATTATCATGAGTTTATTACAAGTCACGCAGCTGATATTCAATTAAATCCTTTAATTGAAAAATATAATGCACTTGATTATTTATTTACTCAAGAGTTTATGAATACCACAGTAGGCTCTTTTGTAGCCCATCCTAATAAAACAGGGTCACAAGATGTTATTGAACAAGAAGCTGGACATTTCCAAGCTCAGCATAAGCGTAATGTATCTATGACTGCAGCAATGCATGAATTTTAGCTTAATTTGTTATCAGGAATTCCCGAAACTTATAATTTAGCTGTAATTGATGATATTCATGATGAACAAGGCACAATTACAGGGTTAATAAATGGAATCAAACCTTTTGATGGTGCTACATTTGTAAATCCCTTTGTTGTTCTTCTCGAAAATTATTCTTTATGTGGAGCTAAAGCTGGTATTAGTAAAAAATAGTTTGTTCATTTTAAAAACGAAAAAACTGGTACAGGTGGTATCATTAAAACTGCAGGATTTGGATTAACTAATGATTGGATTAGAAATTCTCCGTTTTTACAAAAAATGATGAGAAAAATGACAAACCATGTTTGGCTTAATGAAGATGGATCTTCTGCACATGTAGATATTACCAAAGATTATTCAGGAAACAAAATAGAATATAAAAATATTTATTATAAATAGAATGGAAAGTATTATAGAATTACCGATATAACTTATAATGGAAATAATACATATACTTATAATTTATAGGAAGTTGATGCAAAAGGTAATTTTATACAATATATGAAACCGTCTCAAGGTAGAAGATTTGTTTCAGAATAGATTGATACTAATTATAAATTATGGAATTTCTTTGGTGGTGCGTGGTCTATGGAATTAAAAAATGGAAAACTAGTTCCGTCTAATACATCTGTAGAAAACGTAGTTACTGCAATGAACAATACTAAATCTGAAGAAACTGTATTAAACAAAACACCTAAAACTCAATCAGATTTATGGCAGCCTCTTAAAATGGTTGATGTTCATTATCTTGCAACAGCGGGTGCTGTAAAACAAGGTGCTGCTAATATTAATTCATCAAGCAAATATACAGATGAAGAAGATTATGATATTTAGAAAATTCATATGTATCAAGCAGGAATCCAGCTTGATAAAGAACATCATGCTGATGAAGCAGAACTTTCTTTAATGACTCAGGTTATATCTGCTTGTGCCGCAAAAGGATATACATTTGAAGCCGCAGCAACACTTTATGATGCTTTAGCAAAAGCAACTAGATCTAAAACCTCAGATCATTTAAAAGCTGTAGAAAATTTATTTAACGCAGATACTCCTGAAAATAAAGCAGCTCTTAGAGAGGTTTTAGTAAAATCTATCGTAAAAGTATTATCTACAAGTAATAGTAATAATTTTGCTGTAAAATTGTCAAAAGAATTAGAGCAACAAGCAAAAAATGGAAAAGAAATAAAATATTCTGAACAATTATTGCCACTTTCTGATAATAATATTCACGCAAAAGTTCTAAGTGCTATAACTTCATATTTATCAAAAACTGGTATTAAACAAAAAATTCCAGGTGTATTATCAGTGCTTACACCTTCTTATAATATAAATAAGATATATGCTGGTAAAAAGTATGAAGCTTATGAAAATCCAGATGAAGAACTAGAACAAATACAAACAAAATAGGTACCTGTTTATGATAGCAGTTTTAAATATCGTAAAGGATCTAATAGTTTCAGAGGTTTAACTTTAAATTTTGTTGAACCTAATAGTTTAATTTCTGAAATAGATGGATAGCCCGTAGCTGCTAGAAATAATGGAGATGGAATTGTTTCTCTAGATGAAGCTTTACTTAAATAGAAATTTGAAGATAGAGCTTGGAAATACTCTAGAAATTCAAGAGCTCTTGATTAGGATTTTGAAACTTATGAAGATTGGCTTAACTTTGTATTACTTCATGAATCAATGCATGATGAATATAAAAAAGAGGAAGGAGAATCTTAGTTTGATTATGAGTCTCGCGTTAATGACGAAGCATTAAAACGTCTAAATAGTTCTATTAACAATATTGAACTTGGTAGAGAATATTATATTACTGAAAATGTTCAAATTGATCGTGAGATGATGGATGAAGCTGGAAATATTATAACAGTTTCTGAAATACAAGCAATAACTGGTAAACCTAGATTAATAAGAACTCCTCTTGAATATTATCAATTAAAATAGGATATTGCTACAGGAAAAGTTTCAAAAGTTGTTGAATGTGTAAAAAACGGTAGAGACCTTGCAGGTTTTAATGTACGATTCAAAACTGATAAAGGATATTTTTAGTTATGGGATTTAGATTCTTCTCACTGTTTATTTAATTTGAATGAAATATCTGAAGGTCTTAAAAAAGGGAAATTAACTCAAGAAGAAGCAATTGAGGAGCTTCGAAAAACATTCTAGAGATTCTATCCAAGATTTAATGAGTTAGGAATAAATATAACTTTTGATAATTTTCCAAATTTATTTAAACAATTAAAAAGATATTCACATAAAAAATTACAACAAGATTTAGCTAATTTATCAAAAGAAGAGCCTAATGTTTTAGAATAGTTTTAGAAATTAGTTAAATCTAAGCAAGATACTCCAGAATGGTATTCTCGATTTGCATCTTGGATAAATGTTAAACTTGGATTAAGAAATGGTGAATACATACAATTGGGAAATGGAACTAAAGTAAAAGTTACTAGGGATAATTATAATCAAGTGGGAGCTTATGTATTATAGTTATTCAAAGATATGTCAAAAGTTAGAATTAATGGAGAACTTCATAAAATTGATAAAGAATCTATTAAAACATAGCCTTATGAAGTAATAATGCCTAAAACTTTTGCTACAGCTTTCGGATTAAATGAATTTGATTCATTAGAAGAAATTGCAAAAGATCCAGAATTCTTCTTAAAACAATATATTAAAAATCAAGCTTCTAAAGTAGCTTAGAATTAGTATTCTGTTGAATTTAAAAGGTCTACAGGATAGCATATATATGTACTAAACAAATCTCAAGTACCTGGTTCAGGATTACATAAATTAGAAGGAGTTTTAACTGAAGTTGAAGATGGAGTTACTACAAGATTAGATTCAATGAATCAACCTATGTATGAACTTTCTCCTGATTCTGAAATTTACATAGATGATTAGGGAAATGAAGTAATTGTAAGTGATGATATTGAATTTTATACCAATTCATTATTTTATGATTCTATAAAAATTTCAGAGAATTTAAGAAATAATTCATAGGTATTAAGATCCCTTCCTGAAATATTTAGAAATTCTTCAAACAAAACAGCTAATGCGTTTGGGAAATTTTTAAGGTCTTATGGAGATTCTAATATAATTATGGGAAGTGATGATTGGAATGATATAGACCAAAATCACCCTATAGTAAAATTAATGCATGAAAAACATTCTTCTTTCTTAAGAGCATTAGATATTGTTGCTGCTCGTATTCCTGCACAATCTATGCAATCATACATGCCTATGAAAGTTGTAGCTTTTGATAACCCAAATATTAATACTGCATATGTATCTACATATCAAATTTTACTTCAAGGTTCCGACTATGATATAGATGCAGTTTCTTTAGCTACTTTTGACATAGACTCTAATGGAATGTATTAGCTTTGGTCTCCATATGCTAATATTTCAGATATTGAAAAATTACATGCTTCAGAACTACTACCAATTCCAACAGGTTTAGAAACAGAAATTAAGAGTACAAACGATATAGCAGAAGCAATTAAGATTTTTGATGAATATCAAGATTTAATATCTATTACTCCTAGACAAACTTACAATAAAGAGTCTAAACTTCCAGAAATTGATCCAAATAAAGTAAATGTAGATTTAAATTTGGATACAGCTGAACAAATAAAGATGTTAGGTGATTTATTAAATGAATAGTTATTGTCAATAGATCCTGTGTATGCTCCGCAATTTATTAAAAAATTTAATAAATTAGGAGGATTTTAGGTATCTAATATAGAACAAATTAATGACATTTTATCTCAATTAAAATCAATCATAGATAAACATAATTTTTATTTTGATAAAGTTTCTGAGAAGAAACTCAATCATATCATTAATAATAGAACTATACTTTCTATGTATAATAGTATTAATAATCCTGTTAATTTAACTTAGGCTCATATGTCAGTGGATAATACAACAGGCCCATTAAAAGATGTTGCTGAAAATGGATCTCCTGAAATTATATATGAATCAAAACATAGAACTCCTGGAAATTTTGTTAATAAATGTGAAAGTATTAATGAAAACCAAGTTGGTAAAACAGGTATTGCTATTTGTGCTACTGGATTAAAAGGATTTTTTGCATTAACTCAATATAATAACTATTTATTAAACAAAGGAACTTCAGAAGAATAGAACAAACTTCTATTTAATGTATCAATAGGTAATAATATATATAGAACTTTAGCAAATATAAGAGCTTTAGATCCCAATACCATTACTAATAACACAGTGTTAAAATGTTTAGCTCAAACAGATAATGATGAAGATGCTGCACTGGTTTTATCTGCATTACTATCATTAGCTACTGATAATGCCAAAGAATTAGCTCTTTCTAAATTAAATGCAGGAACTAAAACATTAGGTATGTATGTTTATGGAATAGCTATAGGTATGGACTTTAAGGATATTGCCAGACTCCTTATGTCAAAAACAGGTAAAACTATAGTAGATATTTCTGAAAGTGATGTATTTGATCAAACAGACGGATATATTACTATAAAATCCGCTTTTGGATATTTCGAATAGTTACCTAATAAATATTTAAATAAATATAATATTAG
Source organism: bacterium (assembly GCA_963645885.1). Lineage (GTDB taxonomy): Bacteria > Bacillota_I > Bacilli_A > RF39 > UBA660 > CAG-1000. The sequence goes on from CAVIUL010000001.1 coordinate 52,804, forward strand.
AAAAAATCCAAATGGAACTTCAATAAAATCCCCATTAGAATTTTTTGAAGATTAGATAAGAAAATTACCTGATGATTTTTATTTTGAAGATGATGGTCGAGAAATGCCATTAAATGTAGTTCTAAGTAATTTTGCTAAAAGAAATTGGGATTTATCGGATAAATTATAGATATTAGAATCATTAAGAAATAGATACAATACATCTGCTTATGGATCAGAAGTTTATGAGCAATTAATAGACTTTTTAGAAGATTATGTTATTGGATCTTTTGAAGTTAATGAAGACTATGAAACATATCAATAGTTAAAAACATTAGCTGAAGGAGCAGATGAAATGAAGACATTAGGTCAAATATTAGGTTTAAATGGAGGAATTGCTACTGACTATGAAGGATTAACTAAACAAATAGATAGAATTGAAGAAGTTATTTATAAACAGTCTCATGATTTAGAGGATATTATAGATTTATCTAAATTTGTTTTTGATTCTGAATATCGTCAGGAATGTATTGAAAAATACGAGACATTTAAACATACATTTAATATTCTTGACTGTTTAGCTAAAGTTCCACATTTTTTTGAATATGTAAAATAGCTTGCAGTTGCTCAAGAAGAGATAAAACAATCCTATAAATATAGAAGTGTTAAAAGTTTAGCTCGCAATGTAAGTGATGTAATTGGGTGGAGTAACAAAGGAAAAATTTCTAAAGGATTACAAAATTATATAGGTGACAAAATCAGAAATGACTGGATGCTTGATAGTGAAATAATAATGGATATGCCTTCTGGAATTAAAGCATTTGACAGAAATGGTGATAGTGATACTTTAACTGAAAGTAAACCTATAAGATTAGGAACTGATTGGGGTAATGCTACATTTAGAATATTTATGGAAACTCAAGTTATTCCTGATTTAAAAAAAGGTATTATTCGTCCAGGAACTAGTGTAGGATCCATTAAAACTAATAAGTTTATAAAGGATTTAACCCCTGACTTATTTACTAAAACAGTATCTTCTAATCCTACTATATTATATACTTTACCTATTAATATGTTACCTAGAACAGATGTTGAATAGTCTTTACTAGATTCTTATATTGGTGAGTTTAATGAATTAGCAGGATATACATACGATTATAATGTTATTAAACGAGATGTTGATGGAAATGAACAAATTATACAACAATCAATTCCTATTAAAGATTTGTTTATTTACTATTCAATGATAGCACATAATTGGAAATTAGGAGAAAATTCATTAGTTCCTATTTTAGAAAATTTTTAGGATACTGGTTTAATTGATGCATTTCATAAATATGAGGCATCTTTAGATAATAGTGGGGAAACTCTTACTGAATACAACATAAATGAAATTCTTCCATACGTTGTTCCAAGAATGAGTCCTTATTCTGCTTACACAAAATATATAAAAGCGAAAAATCCTTCTAGTAAAAAGATTGAAATAATGAAAAGAACAGTATCTGATACACAAACTGATAATAATGAGATGTATGAAGGAAATGAAATGTATGAGGATATTATATATGGAATGATTGATTCTAATAAAATAGGCAATTATGAATTTATACAAAACAATCTTGATACTAATTATTTCACATCTGGTATAATAGGAAGTACAGATAAAATTATAAAATCTGAAATTATAGATAATAAGGGTGAATCCTTACAATTAGAAATACAGTATGATTCTGAAAATGATAGTATTAAACGAGTTGCTGTTGATAATGTTATGTATGATATTAAAACATTATCTCATGCTCTATTTACTAAAATAGACGGAAGAAAAGTTCCAAATCTATCATTGATGAAAAGTATAATTAAAAATGAATTATATCCATGTCATGTATAAATAAAAAATCTCCTGAGTACTAGGCTTTGAAAAATAAGTCTGGTATTCAGGAATTTATACTAGAAGCTATATGTAGAGATTTTGTTGATGAACATCAGAGATTTCCGTATCTTGATGAACTTTCAGATGTTAATTCTGAACTTCATTTGAAAAAACGATTATCTATTAATTCTTATGGAACCTCTAATATTAGTACTATTTTAGAAAAAAGTAATGCTTCTGATTTAGAAGAAGCAGCAATCAATTTAAATAATGAATACAGAGATTTAGAAATAGATATTACTCCTATTCAAGAAACTGCTTTTATAGATATAGAACATAGACCTACAGATTCTAACTTCGAAACAAATCCAGTAACAGTGGATGAACATCCAAATAATTATGATATTTTTAATAATGCATTAATAAAATTAGCATCATTATATGGAATAAAATTTAATGCAATAACTAATGCTGAGTTAAATTCTGAAACTTGGAATAATGTTCCAGGAGTAATGGATGCTAATGCATTTATATTTAATGGAGAAATTTATATAAATTTAGATAAAAGTTCAGTAGATGCTCCTTTACATGAATTAATGCATTTATTAATTGGGTCTATGAGATTTTCTGATCCTAATATTTATTAGCAATTAGTGGCATCTGTTGAAAATATTCCAGATTTTCAAAAACTAGCCCAAAATTATCAAGGAAGAACAGCAAATGATATAAAAGAAGAAATTTTTGTTACTGAAGTTGCAAAACATTTAACAGGTCAATCTTCTTTTATAGATAATTTAGATGCTAATATTCGTTATGAAATACTATATAATACAAGAAGATTATTAGACTCTATATTAATGGGACAAGATAGTGTAAGAACAATCTCTCCTAAAAGATTGTTTACAATGTCATTAAAAAATCTTACTAAAGAAGTTAATTCTGTAATAATGTCTAATAATTTTAAAGGGTATGTAAATTCTGAAGATTCTGAGTTACATAGAAGACTTAATAATATTAAATCAGATTTATTAAAAAATAATCAACTAGAAGAATATTGTGAATAATGGCATGTATATATAAATATAAAGGACATACATTTAATTCTGAATTAGAACTTGATGATTTTATTCTTGAAAAACTTCCGTTTGAGCCAACAATGGGCGATTTAGTCTTTAGTATGACCGAATAGCAACTAAATATATCTTCTCAATTAAGTAAAATAGCTAAGGATTCTCATGAACTTGTAAGGAAATATCAAGAAATGTTAAACAACAACAAAGTTCTTTACAACGAGGATGGAGAAATGGCTTTAGAAGATCCTCCTTATATTGGAGTAAACAAGTTTCTTTCTGGATTAAAAAATGAATCAGGAGAATTATTATTTCCTGAATTTAGAGAAGAAGAATATTGGACACGACGATATGCTAATTGGAAAGTTGGACAATTCACAGATGCTGAAATAGAAGAATTTGAATTAGACAAAAATAACTTACCAAAAATTACAGAAGCTAGTGAACACAAGAGGCTAAGAGATTAGATGACTCATAAATGGGAAGTTCAAGCAAAAACTGGTTCTGCAATACATAATATTTTTCAAATTTGTTTTTAGAAAGAAAAGGGTGTTTATAATTTTTCTTTAGATGATGCACAATTAGAAAAAATAATTGAATCTAAATTAGAAGAAAAAAATAAACCTTATATAAAAGGAGATATAGTTCAATAGGCAATTAAATATGCTAGAGAACTAAATGCAAAACTTACAGAAAAATTTGGAGAAGGATGTGCATATTATCCTGAATTTATGGTATCCCAAGATACAAATATTATTGAGAAAGGACATCCTACTAAATTAATGGGCATCATTGACCTTTTAATTGTAGATCCAACTGGTAAAGTACACATTTTAGATTATAAGACTTCTATTCATGATTATCATGACTTTGTTCAAGCAAAAAAGAATTCTTATAGTTATCAATTAGGTACGTATCAAAGAATGTTACAAAAATATGGAGTACAAACATATCAAGGATAGTTAATGGTTGCTCCTATTCAAATTACTGATTTTAAAAAGGACGGAGATTCTTATACTTATTCAGGTATTACTACTTCTGAAACAATTACTGAAGTAGGTGTGCAATTAAATGCAGATAAAATGTGGGAGAACATTGATGAATTTATGCCTGCTCCTTTTAAGTTAAATATAACAACTTCTGAAGCTATTAAAACTACATCAGAAATGATGGCAAAATGGTTTCCTAATTATCGTTCTAATTATAAAATTAATCGCGAAGATTTGATTAAACGATTAAAGCAATAGAACAAATTAGAGAAAAATGAAAATGGACAGTATGTTTATACTAAATATGACTCTAAAGAAACTATTGTTGCTACAGAAGAAGGCGAATTTGTTGATAAAATTCTTAAATATGAACAAGGTTTACCAGCAAAACGATTGGAAGTTACAGCAAGAGTTAAAAATGCATTAACAGAAGCTATAAAGAACGGTATAGATAATGTGGATTTTCCTACTCCTACTACTATATCTTCTGATGGTTCTACAACCTGGTTAAAAGATACATTATCTCCATATTGTAATGGTCTTTGGGAAATAGAAGATAATCATCTTCTGGAATCATTTGGAGTAATTATGTTAAAAACAAAAGATGGTATATCTCCAAAACAAATTGAGTTTGTTCGTGTTAGTACAAATACATTACGAAGAGATCATAGAGCACATTTAGATAAAGAATCTAGAAAAAATGTATTTATGGAAAGAAAAGGATTACTTTCTAATTATGAAAATGATGTAATTTAGAAGTCTAAATCTAATTCTTTAATGGTAGAAGGTGTTCAAGGTAATGTTGAACTTATAGAAACATTATTATTAATCAACCAAATGAAAGGTTTGGAAGGCTGTACAATTGGAAATGTTCAAGTAGTAAATCCAATTCAAGCAAACGGTATTTCTTTAACTAATGAAGAATTAATTTATTGTTGGAATGAATTAAACAAACATGATAAAGTAAATTTTGACAATATTAAAAATGGTGATATAAAGTTTGCTAATAAATATGAAATAGCCAGAAATAAATTTGCAAATATCATGAGATTAGGTGCAAAATGTGATTGGAAAGATAACTATCGTTTATTTGGAAAACTCAGAACATCTTTACCCGTACTAGATGAAAATATAAACGGAACAACTGAAGAAAAGATTTCAGCGTTAAAAGAACTTTTAAATAAAATTTCACAAAGTGATAATGCAAGAACTTTAGACAAAGTTTATTCAGAACAATCTGATTTAAAATCAGAAGCTGTAGATTTATATAACTCTATATTATAGGCTATAGCTCAATTAAAAGGAGTTAATTTCAGACAACAATTAAATGATCATGATAAATTTGTTGAAAGTCTTGCTATGTGGAAAAATGGATTATCAGGTACTTATATTGATAACCCTGGAAATATGGATAGTGAAACTCTTAATTTAGTAACAGGTTTAGTTACAGAGGCTTATCAAAATACTAGAGATGATATTCAAAGAGAAAAACCAAAAATTTATAAGTTGATAGAAAAACTTAAAAAGGAGAAAGGATTTAATGTAATTTCTGAAAATACTATAGGCAACTAGACATCTCTTTATTCTAATATGTTTTAGCCATATACAAAAGGAGGAGATTTTCTTTTTAAAAATCCGAATGATTTACAAGGTGCTGAAAAAGAATTTTTAACATATGCACTAGACAAAATAAATCGTAATCGTTATCCTGGAAAAACAGACGAAGAATATGAATATATGAAAAATTCAGGAAGTATTGATTATTATAGAGTACCTTTAGCTAAAGGTGGAGAGGATTCAATTGCTTCTACTAGAGGATTGTTAAGTGCGTTAAGAACTAAATTAAGTTATTTAAATCCTAAAACAGCTTTCCAAAATGCTAGAGAAAAAGTAGAAGGAATATTTAATGCTGATGAAGATATTTCAAAGCAACAGCAAACAGAATTAATATATAAAATGAATACAATGTTTGATGGAGGAGAAAATACTGAAAAACGTATTAAAAAGTTATAGGATAAAGGAGAAGACTTTTTTGAACATAACTTAGAAACATTACTTTATAAACACATGTTTTCATACTCTGTAAAGAATAATATGGATGGAGTATTTCCTATGATTAAGGCTGCTATGGCTCATATTTGTACTTAGGGAGCTATGCAAAATCATAAGTTTAGTGAAGATATTCATTATTTAGATCGTTATATTAGAAATAAAATATATAACCAATCTATTATCGATCCTAAACTTCAAGATGTAGCAAAAAAATTAGGATTGTTAAAACAAGCCGCATCAAAATTAACTTTAGCATTTGCTCCAGTTCAAGCATTTTATCAACCTTTACAAGGACTTTGGACGGATATAAGTCTAATGATTCGTAAACCTGACGGTAAAGATTCATTTACATTTTCTCATTTCACAAAAGCTTTGAAAATGGTATACTCTGATTTGGGACACTTTTCTGATTCTCCTACTATTTGTTCATCACTTAACGAAATTTATGGAATAAATGATATGGATATGAATACATATACTGAACGTATTAGTAATGCTAAAAAAGGTATATGGAATTTTGAAAATTTTATGTTTAAATTTGCATCTCGTCCTGACTTCTATAATCGTATGAGTATTTTCCTTTCACAAATGATGGGAGATGGTTGTTTAGAAGCGCATACTTTAAAAGATGGAGAATTAATATACGATTGGAAAAAGGATAAAAGATTTGAAGCATTTGCAAATGGTAGAACTAGTGACCCTAAGTATCATCAACAAAAAACATTATACTATACTATAGCATAGCAATTTGTAAATGAACATGCTAAAGTTAAATTATCTGACGGAAAAGTTACAGATTTTAAATTAGATATGTCAAAGCCTATGCCTTTACCGAGAGCTTACACTAACAAACAAGCTGAAAGTATGAAATCTTTAGGAGACGATATATATGGTTACTATTCGCATGAAAAGAAATCACTTATAATGTCTACTACATTAGGTAGTCTTTGGTTACAATTTAAAACATACTGGTCTGGTAAAAAGAATCAATACTTATAGTCTGGAGGAGTTCGATTAAGAGGTAATTGGGAACATTATGAAGAAAATGGTGAAAAATATTATTATCAAACTGATAAAAACGGTAACACTCTTTTCAACGAACCTCCTAAAACTGAAAAAGAATTAAAAGAAATGGGACAAAAAGCAATATCCCCAGTAATGCAATGGAAAGGACAGTGGCAAGAAGGTATTATTTTAACACTATCTGATTTAGCTAAAACTGCTTGGAATAATGGAGTTTTGTCTACCAATCCTAATAAATCATGGAATGCGTTAAAAACAGCTTGGAATGAAAAGTGGAATGCTCAAGATGAAAATCTTAGAACTGCTTATCAAAATAATATAAAATAGTTATTATATGATTTTAGTATGTTCTTAATAGGAGGATGTATCTTAGGAGCTTTATTAGGAGATTGGCTTGATGAATTAAAAGACGACAATAAGAAAAATAAAGACTTTGTTACAGGATTAGGAATAGCTGCAGCAAATGTAGCTGTATTATCTGTAAAAAATTCATTTTTAGACTTTAATGCTATTGATTCTATAGGTGGTGCAGTTCAAACATGGACTCCTTTTTCATTTGATTGGACAACAGGAACATTAAAGAACGCATGGAAAGTAGCAACAGGTGATGAAGATTTCTGGGATGGAGTAATTAAAACATCTGGTGGATTAAGATAGATTAAACCTGCTTTAGATGCAATAAAACCAGATATGTTTAGAACTAAGTCTGAAGGAGGAACATTTGGACAATAAAAAAAAGACCCTCTCTAAACAAACAAAGCAACAGCTAAGTTTATTCAGAGAGGGTCTAATATAAAGTTATGACATATACAGAAGCTATAAAAATAGCAAAACAAGGAAAAACTCTTAAATTA
>CAVIUL010000002.1:0-21092 GCA_963645885.1 bacterium
AATAGAAAACACGTATTGTTTTTTAATACGTGTCAACTATATGGGTTACATCATCATTTTTTACTTGTTTTCTTTTAGGTATTTACTAACTACATCTATTATTCTTTTATATTCAGTTTCTAGTTCATTAAAATGTTCTTTTATGTAATTTTTATCTCCATCTTTACTTTTAAGTTCATGGTCTAGTGATAATTTAGCTAATTCTGTAAAACCAAAATATTTAGAATCACTTTTTAATGAATGTACATCTACTGAATATTCTTTCATATTTTCTTTATTTGAAACTATTCTATTCCACTTTTCATCTATTTCTTTGAACCAGTCATTAAGCATTTCTTTGTACATTTCTATACTTCCGAAATTCTCAAGGCCAACTTTATAGTCAATATTAGCATCTGCTAAAACTTTTTCATCGTCATTATTTTCTTTTTTTACTTCTTCATCAAGTGGTTTCATTTCTGCTCCGAATTCATATTTTGGTACGTCTTTCCATCTATCTTCAGAAGATTCTTTCTCGTTATTAAATATTTTATCTAATTTTTCTTTTAAACCCTCTTTATTAAATGGTTTTGCTAAATAATCTGCAAATCCTTCTTTAATATATTTTTCTTTTGAGCCTGCTACTGCATCTGCAGTTAAAGCTATTACAGGAGTATTGAATCCATCTATTTCTTTTAATTTTTTAAAGGCTTCTTCTCCGTTCATAACAGGCATCATTATATCCATTAAGATAATATCATAATCATTACTAGAAGCAACCATGTTTATACATTCGCTTCCGTTATAACATTCATCTACTTTTTTAATATTTAATGCATCTGTTACTCTTCTTGCTACTTTAACATTTAATTTATTATCATCTACTATTAATACTTTTTTATTTATATAATCTATATTATTAGAGGTATCATTTTTACTTGTATTATCTTTATATGGTTTTGACATCTTACTTATCTTTTGAGGGACATTAACCATAAATATTGAACCTAGTCCATATTGACTTTGTACATTTATTTTTCCACCCATCATTTCAACTAGTCTTTTTGTGATTGCTAGTCCTAAACCAGTTCCTTCAGTAGTAGAGTTTCTCTCAACATCAAGTCTTTCAAATTTAGTAAATAGTTTTTCTATATCTTCTTTTTTAATGCCTCTTCCACTATCTTGAACAGTTATTATTAATTTACAATTATCATCTTTATTTATGCATTTAACATTAAGATTAATGTGTCCTTTTTCTGTATACTTAATTGCATTTGTTAATAAATTGTTTATTATTTGTTTCATATGAGCTTTATCACCTAATAGTTCATATGGTATATCTTCTGCAATATTAACGTGAAGTTCCACCGGTTTATTGCTAAGACGAGTACTAGATACTCTTGCTAATGTTTCTACTTCTTCTTTAAAGTTATATGGAATTTCTACTATTTCCATTTTTTCACTTTCTATTTTACTTATGTCCATAATGTTTCCAACTATTTCTAAAAGTGTTTGTGAAGCTGAAACTATATCTTTTAAATCTTCTTTCATATCTTTAGGGCAATTAGCTCTTTCTTCTAAGTTTTCTGAAAGACCTACGATTGCATTTAATGGAGTTCTTATTTCATGTGACATGCTGCTTAAGAAATCAGACTTTGCTCTGTTAGCTCTTTCTGCTTGATCTTTTGCTACATTTAGTTGTTCTATTGTTTTTAAATCTGGATTTTCAATTGTAAATATCATTATCATATCAACAATACTAAATACTATAGATATTAGATTTACTTGAGGAATAATCATTCTACATATAGCTACCACAATCAAGAAAAAGATTAAAAAATATAAAGGAATATATTTTTCATTATTTTTAAAATTTTTGTATTTAAGCAAAACAACTATCATGCCTAATATATATATACAACTTGCTATTAAGCCTAAACTTGTAAGCGGTCCATATGAGTCCAATACTCCATTTTCATTTACTATAGTTACATCTAATAAAAGAGCTAAAATATATATAATTATATTTGTACTAATTGTTATTTTCTTTATTAATTGATTTTTGTTATTTAGTGAATATATGTAGTAAAATAGCAAGCTACACCATGATACTACTAGAATCACATCTAATTTATTTAATAATTTAAATAAAAGAAGATTGTTCCAAGTTATAGCATTTACAACAATAGATGTTGTGGTTAATGACTCTACTATATTTATAAGTAACATATATTTAAATATTTTTGTTTCAAAGTTTTCTATTCCTTTTTTTCTAATAAACATATATGTGATTATAGATGAAATTATAAATGCACATATCGTTAAATATCCATTTGCCATATTATACTCCTATTCTTATTTAATTATATAATAATTTCAGCATAATAAAAAGGTTAAATTTTTTAACCTTTTATTCTTTTATCAAATAAGAATGCATTTTGTTTTGATGGCGATAATTTCATTACTGGACCAAATACTTCTTCACTTGTATATACACCTTTTGGTCTATATACTAAATCTTTAATATATTCTTTATTGAAATATGGCCATTCACTAAATCTTTGTTCAACATATTTATCCCATTCATCACCATTTAATTCTTCTCTTTTAAGTGGCTCTTCGCTTTCCCAAATTTCCCACTTTAGTGTTGATAAAGTATCTCTTAAATCACCTATAGCTTTTGATTTTTCTTCATTTCCTTCACCATATTTCTTCATATCAAAGTTTTCACCTATATTTATTTTGAACTTTTTACCATATTGTTCACAAGCTACTGGTACTATAATTGCATTTCCTTCTTTGGCAATATCAACTATACCCCAATAGCAAGGAAGCATCGGTAAATTTGGAGTTAAGTTCCAAGTTCCTTCTATGAAATACATTAAATTGCCATTTTGCTTTAAGTGTTCTATCATTTTTCCTGATACAGCTTTTCTATCTTTTTTATCTTTTTCATTGAAATAGAATACACCATTCACTGATAAAAATTTTTCATCTATTAATCCTTGTAAATGCTCATAATCTCCAGATAAAAGATAATAATGATCTTTTATTGCTTCACTTACAACTTCAATATCAAATTTCCCTACATGAGTTACAGCATAAATTATAGGCCTATCAGTTGGTGTTCTTAAATCTTTTAAAACTTCGTGTGAAAAGCCACCTATTCTATTTTTAACTTTATATACAGTTAATACCAACCAATGTAATTTTCTTCTTTGTTCTAAAGAAAGTTTATTCCAAATTCTACCTTCATCTTTAGTTCTAATTCTATAATATAAGTCTAAAAATTCATTAGAACGTTTTTCAAATTCTTCTTCACTAATTCCTTTTTCAAACAATTTCAATTGTTCTTCAGCTAATATATTCATACTAACACCCCTTAAAATTGACCTTATTATAACATAAAAGTTACTATTTTTAAAGGAGTTTTGTTACATTTTTGATACTTTATATAATAAAAGATGCTATTTCTAGCACCTTTCTATTCACTAATCATCATTACAAATTTAGTTTTACCATCAGTATTTTTATCTTTCATACTGAATGAATTGTATTCGTTTCCTAAGTCTATAAGTTTTTCAACCTTCTTAGTATAAGTTTTAACTTTGCCATTTAATACACTTGTTATTTTAGAAATACCTTCTTTATTGAATTTATTTAATCCATCATATAGAGTTGTTGCTCCTTTTAATATTTCTGAGTTTTTAGTATTAAATGTATTTGTAAGACTTGTTAAATAATCAACGCTTTCACTTAATTCTTTAATTCCTTCATACATCTTATTACTATTAGTTGCTAAGTAATTTACTGATGGAGCAAGTTTATCAACGTTAGTGATTAAATCTTTAGAACTACTAGCTAGTGCACTAACATTTTTATTTAAAGCACTTATGCTACTATTTAAATTATCAATATTTGTTTTCATAGAAGTTAATGTTTTTAAGTCTATACTCTTTTGTAAGTTAGTTATTTCTGCTTCTAATAAAGCTTTTGTATTTTCATCTGTTGTTGTTTCTTTTATATATGTTAATGTTTCAATATGTTTAGTCATTACACTTAAAGTGTTATCTACTGTTGTACTTAATAATTCTGATTGTTTAGCAAGTTCATTTGTCTTTGTTGATAAGTTGTTAATGCCGTTAGCTAAATTCACTATTGAACCAGTATATGTACTTAAACCTTTTACTTGTTCATTTAAGTTTTGAATACCTTGATTTAATGCATTATATTTTTCTACTAAACCTTTAACACTTGAATCTAAGTTATTCATTCCACCATTATATTTAGTAAATCCATCGTTGTATGCTTTGATACCATTCTTTAAGTCATTACTTCCATTTACTAACTCTTTAGTACTTGTTCCTAGTTTGTTAACACTACTATATAATTTATTTAAATCACTAAATGATGAAGTATCAACGTCTTCAAATAAATTTGAAGTAGCTACTGAATAAATATTAGTAAATTCATATGAAGTGGTAGTATATTCAATAGTAATTGTATCTAATCCTTTTAAATCGTCAATCTTTAAGCTTTCATAAAGTCCTGGAGCACTATATCCAAGAACCATATAACTAATTCCATTATCTACTATTTTACCATTATCTACTTTTAAATTAGTTATATTATCTTTGTTAAATGTCATAAGTGAAGTAATCATAAATGGAGTATATAATGTTTCTTTTTTACCATTGACATTTACTTTCTTTTTAGAAGTATTTTCATACTTAATTACTATTTTAATTTTTCCACTTTTTCCAGCTAATTCTTTAGATGTATATTCTTTTCCATCTAGATAATATTTAATAGTTGTTTTAATTGGAAGACTTTCTGTTGAAGTACCTTTATAGAATATATCTTCTCCTTTAGAACTCCATGTAAGTGAAGTATCTACAAGATCGAATCTTTCATCTCCATTAACGTTTACTATATCTTTAAGGTTAGTTCTATCGTTATATTTACCTTCTTTTACATTTTGAATATGATTGCTTACTATAGTTTTATCAACACTACCATCACTATTTAATCTTGAATAAACAGTTTCATCTTTAGTAGTAGCAAATACACTTAATGGTAATGTTAATGTTATAAGTAAAGCAGCTAATACTTTCTTATTCATTTTAATTCCTTCTTTCTTTTTTAAAGTTGTTTTCATTATCAACTTATCAAATAACATTAGTAATGATGGTAATATTAAGATTACTACTAGCATACTAATAATTGCTCCTCTTGATATTAATGTACATATTGATCCAATTAAATCTATATCAGTATAAGCGCCAACTCCAAATGTTGCTGCGAAGAAACACATACCACTTACGAATACTGAACTTACACAAGAATCTAATGTTTCTCTCATAGATTTAAATTTATCTTTACCAGAATTTCTTAATTCTAAGTATTTTGTTGTCATAAGAATTGCATAATCAATAGTTGCTCCTAATTGAATTGTACCAATTACTATAGATGCTATAAATGGAAGTGTTGTTCCTGTGAAGTATGAAATAGCAACGTTTACGAATATAGCAAATTCAATAGCTATAATTAATAGAACTGGTAATGATAATGATTTTAATACTACGAACATGATTGCGAATATTACTCCGATAGATACGTAGTTAACATTTTTAAAGTCTTCATCACTTATCTTAATTAAGTCATTAGTAAGTGGTCCTTCACCTGCGATAATAGCATTCTTATCATATGTTTTAACTAACTCATCTATTTCTTCTATTTGAGTAGTTAATTCAGGAGATGCTACTTCGTAGTCAGAACTTATTAACATTAATTCATACTTATCAGTTTTAAATATTCCTTTAATATCGTCATCAAGTAGTTCTACTGGGAATCCATATTTTTCTAATTCACTTGAACTAAGAACCATACTTATTCCTTTAGTATTTTTTAGTTTATTTACTAATTCTGTCTTTTTATAATTTTCTAAGTTTGAATCTAACAATATTATTTCTGGTGAAACAATATTAAAGTCTTTTTTTAATTCTTCGTTTGCTGTTACGCTTTCTAATGTTTTAGGAAGTGATTTATCTAGGTTGTAATAAACATTTACTTTTGAGTTACCAATTACTGCTGGAATCATTAATATTAAGAATCCTACAAATATTGGTTTATAGTATTTCATTGTGAAATCTTTTATGTGTTTAAAACTTGGTATTAATACTTTATGTCTTGTTTTAACGATCCATCTATCACATAACAATAACATTGCTGGGAATACTGTAACTACACAAATAAGTCCAAATAAAACACCTTTTGCCATTACAAGTCCAATATCTTTTCCTAATGTTAAATTCATTGAACAAAGTGCTAAGAATCCAGCTATTGTTGTAAATGCGCTACCAAGTACTGATACTAAAGTTTCTTTTATTGCTTTAGCCATTGCTTCATCTGTATTTTCTTCTTTTTCTAAATTACTTTGATATTTATGATATAAGAAGATTGAGAAGTCTGTTGTTACTCCTAATTGTAGTACAGCACTTATTGCTTTTGTTATATATGATATTTCTCCAAATATAATGTTTGAACCCATATTATATATAATAGCCATACCAATATTTAAAAGTAATAATACTGGTACAATGTATGAATCTAATGATAGTGATAATACTATTAAACATAGTATAACAGCGATTACTACATAGATTGCAACCTCTTTATTTGACAAACCCATGGTATCTTGTACGATAGCACTCATGCCGCCTACCTTAGCCATGCCATTTAATGTTTCTCTTATTTCTGTTATAGCATTTAAAGTTTTTTCATTTGATGTTGTTTCATTAAATGTTACTAGCATAAGAGTTTTATCACCATTTTTTACTTGTTCAAGTAAACTATCTGGTAATATTTCAAAAGGAATAGACACACCAGTAAGATCATTGATTGTTAATACTTTGTTAACACCATCAATTTTTCTTATCTTTTTTTCTGCATCTAGAACTTTCTTTTGATTACTGTTGTCTATAGATATTGTAGCGAAAGCTCCCATATCAAAATCTTCTTTTAATATATTTTGGCCTTTCATTGTTTCAATATCTTCAGGTAAATATACTAAGATATCATAATTAGTTTTTGTATTAAAATACCCTATCGCTGCTGGTATTAATAATAGTATTGATATTATTAGTATAGCTACCTTATGTTTACATATAAAGTCTCCAAACTTTTTCATATAACCTCCATTATGACCAACGGTCAGTTAGTAATATACCTCAAAGCTGACCATTAGTCAATACTTTTTAATCATTTTATTGACTTTTGGTCATTTTTATATTAAAATTTATGTATCGAAGGTGGAAAATATGATTAATATTGAAAATACTTTATCTAAAATAGAAGAAAAAAAACAATTAAAAAAAGAAAGTCTTATGGCTTCTGCTTATAATTTATTTATTAAAAAAGGTATTAATGATACTTCTATTAGTGATATAGCTAACGATGCTGGTGTTGCTAAAGGTACTTTCTATTTATATTTTAAAGATAAATGGCAAATCCACGAAGAAGTAATAATTGATAAATCAAAAAAATTATTTAGTGATGCTATTGAATATACAAGTAAGAAGAAATTAGATAACTTCCCCGATAAATTAATTAGTGTTATTGATTATATAATAGACAAACTTTCAAGTAGTAAAGATTTAATAAAACTTATTAACAAGAATTTATCTTTAGGCCTTTATAATAAAGATTTAATTGAAATAATTAATGCCGAATATAAAGATTTTAAAACTATATTTATAGATGAAATAAATAAATATTCTAAGAAAGTTGATAATCCAGATGTAACGTTATTTATGATAATTGAATTAGTAGGAAGTACTTGCTATAATTCTATTTTAAATAATGAACCTTTGCCTATTAAAGAATTTAAACCTTATTTATACACTCAAGTAAGGAAAATGATTGAGTAATGAAAATATCAATTATTATTCTAATTATCATATTAGTTTTATACTTATTGATTGGTGTATATTTCTTTCACTTTTCAAATTGTACTAAAATATCTATGAAAAGATTATTTAAAGGAAAAGGTACTTTTAAGTTAACTAGTAATGAATCTAAAACCTGGTTTAAAAATTCTAACTATAAAGAGGTTTATATTAAATCTTTTGATAAGAAAAAACTTCATGCTTATGAAATTAAAAACAAATTAAATACTTGGGTTATCATTGTACATGGTTACACTAATAATGCTTTAGAAATGTTGGATGTAGCATATAATTTCTATAAAAAAGGATATAGTATTTTACTTATTGATCAAAGAGCTCATGGTAAGAGTGATGGAGTTTATTCAACACATGGATTTTATGAAAGAAAAGATATGTTATCATGGATAGATTATATAAATAAAAAGAAGAAAACTAAGATTATACTTTATGGTATATCTATGGGTGGAACTGTTATAATGAGAACAGTTGGCGAAAATCTTCCAGATAATGTTATATGTGCGATTGAAGACTGTGGTTTTATATCTAATTACGATCAGTTTTATAATCAACTTAAATACTTAAAGTTTTTACCAAAACCAATAATTTCATCTTTTAATATATTTTCTAGTATATTTTTTGGATTCAATATTTATAAGTTTAATCCTAAAGAAATACTTATGAATGGTAAAATTCCTTTTATGTTTATACATGGAAGTTCTGATAAGCTTGTACCACCTAAAAATGCATATGATGCTTATCAATTATATAAAGGTAAGAAGAAGTTATTAATAATTGATGGAGCTAAACATATGAAATCAAGTATTCAAGATCCTAAAAAATATTATAATGAAATATTTAGTTTTATAAAAGAAAATAAGGAAAGTTAACTTTCCTTATTTTAATGTGTTATAAATTAATTCATATTCTTCGTTAGTAAGATTTTCCATTAATTTATTTAATGTTTCTTTTGGAATTTGATATTCTTCTATAATACTTTTGCTTTCTTTTTTAGTTAGTTTTTTATCATGCAATTTAGCAAATTCTATTAATGCTTCCATTAAATTATTTTTTAGTTTTCTTTCTCTATGGAAGAACATTTCTCTAAATATAAATCTTTTAAAACTATATTTTAAGCTTTCTCTTTGTACTGGTACTAATCTTATCATTGATGACATAACTCTAGGTGCTGGTTCAAATGCATCTGGTGTTATATCCATTATTTTTGATACATCAAAGAATGAATTAGTAAGTAGTGCTAATTTTGTTAATGATTTGTTAACAACTGCATCAGCATATTTTTTTCCAACTATTAAAATACACATATCAAATTCGCATCTTAATAATTTTTCAATAAATGGTTCTGTTATTGAGTATGGAAGTGCTGAAATAATTTTATCGCATGGTGGTATATATACATTTAATGCATTACCATATATTACATCAACATTATCGTGTTTATCCTTTAATACATTAATAAAATGTTCTAAATTTCTATCAATTTCAATGCATGTTAAATGACCTGAACGTTTAGCGATTATATCACTTATTTCACATTTACCAGGTCCAATTTCAACAACATTATCAGTTGGTTTTAATTCCGCAGAATCAACAAATAAATTTATGATGCTTCTATCAACTAAAAAATGTTGATCCAAATAATTTGTATCATTTTCAAATTCCATATTCTCACCTATTATATATTATATCAGTTATTTTATGTTTTTTTAATCTATTTATTTTATTTTACAAAGAATAAGACAAGTTATCACTTGTCCGTATATTTTATATTTGCTTTTATTATTTGGTTATTTCTTTTAATTTTTCTTCTTCTTGATGCATCTGTGAAGAATATTGCATACGCAACTTCCCATAAAGCAACCCATCCGAATACCATAAGTATTTCTTCTAATATTTCTCCAATTATATGTCCAAAGAAATATGATGCGATTACGAATGATACTCCTATTAATAATAAGGTTAACTTTTTAATATTTCCTAGTTCTATTTCATATTCTAGTTCATCATTACTTTCTTTAAATTCTTTTATTATTAATTTTTTATAATGTTCTTTTTCTTCATCAGTTAGTTTGAATTTAGCATCAATGTTTATATTAATTTTAGTATTTATATCATACCCTATTATCTCATTAAGTAAATAATCTTTTAATTCAGGAGCTAAAGTATTTTCGTTGTATTTACTTGTAAAATATTTTTTCTCACTTATATCTACTTCAATATTTAATTTTTTCTTCACATTTACTCCTTATTTAAAAATAGTGAATGGATAACGATTAGGTAAATCTAGTTCGAATGTTAATAATTCATTAGTAGTTGGATGAACAAATTCAAATTTTTTAGCAAATAATGCTATTTGTTCTCCTACTTTAGCATTTTTATTATATTTTTGGTCGCCAAAAAGCGGATATCCATGATGTGACATTTGAACTCTTATTTGATGGCTTCTTCCTGTTTCTAGATTTATTTCTACGAGTGACATATTATCTTTATAATTTAATTTTTTAAAGTTTAATATTGCTTCTTTACCTTTCTCGTCTACTTTTACTATATTTCTTTTTTCATCTTTTAATAAATAATCTTTTAGTTTTCCAGTATTTTCTATGTTTCCTATGACTACTGCATTATAAGTTTTCTTAAATGTTTTATTTCTTACTTGTTCAGATAAACGTGAAGCAGCTTTTGAAGTTCTTGCAAACACCATGATTCCACCTACTGGTCTATCTAATCTATGTACTAGTCCTAGGTAAACATTACCTGGTTTATTATATTTTTCTTTTATATATTCTTTTAAAATAGTTAGAAGATCTTTATCTTTAGTATTATCTTCCTGAGTTGGTATATTTATAGGTTTCTCTACTACTAGAAGATGATTATCTTCATATATAACATTAATCATTACTTTTAACTACCTTAAGTCCGTTTGCTATTAATGATTCTATAGTTACATTTCCATTTTCTAAATCATCTATCATTCTAGTTTGTGAACCATCTGACCATTCTAATAATACTTCTGTACTTTTTCTACATTCAAAACAATAATATGTTTCTCCTTCTTTGTAGAAACAATCCATAAACTTTTCTTCACAACTATCAATATTATCTATAATTCTATAATCTTTTTTTCCAGTTAAACTATATAAATCATCTGTTTTATCTATTTTCATGAACGCTATTACTGCTAGTGCTACTAATATTAAAGATAATACTGTTACAAAAATACTTTTAATTATCATTTTTAGTTTCATCTTTTTCCCACCTTCCATAGACTCCACAAGGAAGTATCATATTTCTTGTTGATATTTGTAGTCCTATTTCATCAGTTTTAATTTTACCATTTTTTAGTTTTTCTTCAACACTTGTTTCTAAAATATTTTTAAGTATTTCAGGTGTTATACCTTTTGTATATGAACTTATAAGTAAGAATAATGGATCATCTGATAATATATCAATACATGAATCTATTAGTTTATTTAAACTATCTTCGAATCTCCATAGTTCTTTTGATGGGCCTCTTCCATAAGTTGGAGGATCCATGATTATAGCATCATATTTGTTTCCTCTTTTTTTCTCACGTTCTACAAATTTTAAACAATCATCACAAATGTATCTAATCTTATTATTTTCAAGTCCTGAAAGTTTAGCATTTTCTTTAGCCCAGTCATTCATTCCTTTTGATGCATCAACATGTACTACCTCTACTGCTCCTGCAGATGATGCTGCCATAGTTGCTGCTCCAGTGTATGCAAATAGATTTAATACTTTTATAGGTCTATTAGCATTTCTAATTTTACTCATTATGAAGTCCCAGTTTGCAGCTTGTTCAGGAAATAAACCAGTATGTTTAAATCCAGTTGGACTAACTTTTAATTTTAAATTTTTATATTCTACAGTCCAATATTCTGGAAAAGTTTTTTTATTTTCCCAGTAACCTCCACCTTTATCACTTCTATGATAAATTGCATGATAACTATGCCATTCTTTAGTGTCTTTGTGTGTCCATAATGCCCATGGATCAGGTCTTCTTAGAATTACGTTTTTCCAACGTTCTAATTTTTCACCATTACCTGCATCAATACATTCATAATCTTTCCAATCTTTACTTACAAGCATATTTTCCTCCGTTACATATATTATATCATATTTTCTTACTATTTACTTTTTCTCCTATAAGAAATGTTTCATTTAATAATGTGTTGTTACAATCTAATTCTTCACTAGTTTTAATATGAAGTGATGAATCTATATCAAATGGATAAGCAGTTACTCCAAATGTTTTATTATGACTAACTATTCTTAAGAATGTACGTAGTAATTTTTCAGTTAAATTGTTTTGTATTTTATTATGTTCTTCCTTATTTGAATCAATATATTCTTGACTATTTTCTTCTCTTTTTGATTTCACTATTATTCCTGTTTCTTTAGCATTCCATCTTTCTATTAGAATTGAAGGTACTACTATATCTGTTATTCCTTTAGATGCTAGTAGTCCAAGAGCAATGTTAGATGCTACTACAAATGATGCACTAACATCTTTTAAATTGCCTTCTCCATAATTTTCATAAGTGTCATTCTTTGTATCAAAGTTTTCCCCTATTTGAAATAATCTACGATTTACTTTCTTTTTAAATTTATTTTCTTCATCATACTTTTTATTCTTTTGAACAGCATATATATAACATTTATTATCTTCAATACCATATCTTACTAATGGAAAAGTGTATCTTTCATTAGTTTCAGGTTCAATAACTGATATTTTTAAAGAGTAAGGTGTTTCATTTAATATAGTTTCTTGAACATTTTCAACTTCTACATATCCACCTAAAGTTTCAGAATATCCTATTATAGTTGGTTCTTCGTATTCACTAAATGTCTCATCTTTTAAAAATGCTATTTGTTTTCTTAAAAATTCCTCTGATTCACTAAAATCATCATACGTTGCATTAGCCCATAGTGTAGTTAATATTATTTTGTTAATAACTTGTTCATAATTTTCAACATCAGCAAATGTTAATTCATCTTGATATATAGATAAATCATATTTCTTTCTAGCTAACTCTAAATATTCTGTTAATAGCTTGTTAAAATTATCTTTATTTTTAATAACTAATCTTGGTATCAAATATCTTCCATCGTCATTCTTTTTAGCCTCTATAGTTTTGTCTTCTTCTCTAATATATGTACTAAAAAGTAAATTCATCATAAAAAAGCAATCTACTCTACCAGTACTTGCTTCATTAATTATTTCATCATAAAACACATTTATGTCGTTCATATAAATCACAACTATATTTTATCATAACAAAGAAATATTTATAAACATTTTTACAATATATTACATTTATATTGTATAATAAAACCATGAAGAAAATTATTGAACCAAAAATTAAGTTTACTGATTATTATATTAAAGACAACTATGAATACTCTATCGATAATAAAGAGTTTGATCAAAATAATATAGAAGACTTCTCTAATATTACTTTTAATTCTTGTATATTTAATAAGATTGATTTTAATAATATTAAACTTATAAATGTTGAATTTGTCGATTGTATTTTTAATAATTGTGATTTATCTAACAAATCTTTTGAAAATGTTGGTATTCATAGAGTGGTATTTAATAACTCTAAATTAATCGGTGTTTCTTTTAGTGAAGTGAATCTTAAGAATGTTAAGTTTAATAATTGTAATTTGAGATATAGTAATTTCTATGGTGTTAATGTTGATAACTTGTTATTTAGTGAATGTACTCTTGAAGAATCATATATAACAGAATGTCATTTTAAGAATATTGATTTTGACAAATGTAATCTTAATAAAGTGACTATTTTAAGACTTGAACATATTGGTTTTGATTTATCTAACTCTAGTATTGATGATATAAATATTGACTTACAATCATTAAAAGGGATTAGTGTTAATATGATAGAAGCTGCGATGTTAGCAAGGTATTTAGGTATTATTATTAAAGATTAAGGAGGTTTTATGGTTTATTTAAAAAGATTCGAATTGCTTGATGATGTTCAAGAACATTATTTATTCGATGAAGAAAGAAGACATATTTTTAATTCTTATTATCCAGTTGGTTTATTCTCTATGAAAAAATTTAAAGAAATTACTTTTAGTAATATAACAATATTTTATGGAGGAAATGGTAGTGGTAAGAGTACACTTCTTAATATTATTTCGGAGTGTCTTCATTCAAGTAGAAAAGAAAATTTCGATAAAGGAGCTTTCTTTGATTTATATGCTTCTAAATGTAAATATGATATGACCTTTGAAGAACCTATGGAAATTAAGACTATTACAAGTGATGATGTATTTGATTATCTTTTAGATATTAGAAGTATAAATGCGAATGTTAACAGAAGAAAAGAAAGATTAAGTCGTGAATACTTAGATATGAAATTTAATAGTGATAATAATTTTGATAACTATGAAAGGCTTAAAGATACATATGATTCTAAAAGAAAAACAATGTCTAATTATGTAAGAAATAGACTTGGTAATAATAATATAGTAGAACAATCTAATGGAGAATCTGCTTTAATGTTTTGGGAAAGAGAAATTAAAGAAGATAGTATTTATATACTTGATGAGCCAGAAAATAGTTTATCTGCTGAAAATCAAATAAAACTCAAGAAATTTATTGAAGATTCTGCTAGATTTTATAATTGCCAATTTATTATTTCAACACATTCACCTTTTCTACTTAACTTATTAGAGGCTAAAATATATGATTTAGATGAAGATGAAGTAACTACTAAAAGCTGGACAGAATTACCTAATGTTAGAATATATTATGATTTCTTTAATGAACATAAAGATGAATTTAAAAAGAACGATTAATTTTCGTTCTTAATTTTATTTGGCATAAAGTTTTTAACAAATGGATAGTCTCTCTTCTTAATATAGAAGTAGCCTAATGTACTATAAACTACTGCTCCTATAAAATTAACAAATAAGTCTTTCATAGTATCAATGATACCTATATCTAAATATCCGCCTTCAATTACATATATTCTATCATCTTTAGTATGTATTGTTGTTTTATCTATATTTTCTACTCTAACAGTACTATTAACTTTTTCTTTGTTTAAATCTACTGAGCCGAATTTTTGTACTACTCTATCCTTTTGCATATCAGTTAAGAATACTCTATCACTAGCAAATTCATAAAATTCCCAAAGTACACCAATTGTCATTGAAAAGCAAAATCCTACTAATACTACATATATTGGAGATAAACTAATTCTTTCACTATTTTGATTTAATAAGTCAACTAATGAAAATCCTATTCCTGCACATATAAATCCATTAAGAGTATGAAGCATTGTATCCCATCCTGGTATTATTCCATAGAAATTATTTATTTCACCTAAAATAGCGGCTGAGAATATAAAAATATAAATAATAGATTCTAGGAGGCTTGGAATACCTATTTTAAATTTCTCTGATATTATAGTTGGGATTGTAAATAAGAATAATGCTAGAACACAAAGTAAAGCATTGTTATATTGCTTCATTACAATTTGTATCCACATACATACTATTACAAGAAGTCTTAGTAACAAATATACTGCGATGGATTTCTTATTTTTATCTTTATATTTTTCTTTCATTTCTTTACTAAATTTTCCCATGATACACTTCCTTTATTAGTTTTATAACATAAATTAAATATTTAATCAATTATTACAAGAAATTTCATATTATTAGTATGATTATAATTGATGAAAATACAGTTGCTGTTAATAGTTTTAGTGAACCTAAAAGTGCTCTTGAGGAAACTAATACCTATACTTATATTTATTTAAATGAAGATATTACTCTTACTAGTGGTATTAGAATTGCTAGTAATAAAGCGAAGGTTACAATAGATGGGACTTATAATAATGTTAGACATAAATACATAGATATGAAAAGTACAAGTGGAACTAATGCTATATATGTAAATAATGCTAACCCATCTGAGATAGTAGTTAAAAATATGGATGTTACTGGATATAATTATTATGGAATAGTTTATGTTCCCGAATCAAGTACTTATCAAAATACAACTTTAGAATATAATAATATAACTTATGTTGGTACTCAATGTATCTTTAATCCATATGGAATAAGTAGAATAATTGACTCAAATATTACTATTCAAGATAGTTATTCTGTTGGTAATGAAGTTGCTGAATGCAATAAAGTTTATATTGGTGGAACTACTACTATAAATCACACTTCTACTTCTAACTCATCATTTTGGTTTAGAAATACTAATCCTACTCTTACTATACTTGAAAATGCTATTGTTAATTTCACTAGTACTAATAGAGAACTTTTATATGGAGTGAATAATTTAGCTTTTACAATTGAAGAAAATGCATACTTTAGTGTTATTACTAAAAACGGATTTGCCTATGGTAGTAATGGTACTGGTGTTACAAATATTTTAAAGAATGCTACTTTTATACTTAAACAAACTGGTACAAATGGTAGTTATCCTGCTTGGTATAGTTATGGAAATATAACAGTTAATGAAGGTGCAACACTTGATATCAAAAATAATTACACTGGTATAACTTCTAGTAACTATAATATTTATTTTTATGGAAATAATCTAAACTTTAATATAACTAATCCTAAAAAAGTTGTTCTTTATAATAGTATTGCCAATATCATTTATGCTTCTGGAACAGTTAATTTTAATTTTAGTTTTGATAGACTTAACTTATTTAATACTTCTATTAATCTAAGCGATGATATAACTCTTAATACTCTTCCAACATATTCTTGGTATAAGGATAATATTTCAAATATAGTTGGTACTTTTACTTCAAGTGTAACTACTATTACAAGTAATAATTTCACTACTGAAGAACTAGCTACTTTACCAGCGCTGAGTAATTTTAACTTTCCTAATAAAAAGATAATGTCTATTGGTACTTATGAAATAACTAATAATATAGTTACTAATAAAAGTAAGAAATTATATGGTAAAAGTGAAGATAATTCTTCAATACTTATTTCTTATAATGATATTAATGATGTAATAAAAGTAGATAGTGATGGTGATTATACATATTCATTTAATGATTTATTAGATGTTGGAACTATTATAACTATTACAGGTATGTCTTATAATGATGTAATTTATGTTACTAAAAAAATTACTGTTATCGAAAATGGTGATTTAATACTTGTGAGCGCACCATCTAATATCGATTTTGTTTTAAATTCTATTTCATTAGATCCACTTTTACTACCACGTAAAGAAGAAGCAAAAATAGTAGTTACTGATAATAGAATTGAAGGTAGTGTTTGGAAACTATATGCATCTATCGATAGAGAACTTACTTCTAAAAATGGAAAAGTTCTTGTAGATTCTTTAGTTTTTGTTAATGAAGCTAGCGAACTTACTAAATTATCTGTTGATAACTTGTTAATTTATACTGAAAATGATTATGCAAAAGATAAAACAACAACTATTGTGTGGGATGATGATAAAGGTATACTTGTTAATATAGTTGATAAGATTGATATAAATGAAGAATATACTGCAAACATAACATTTAGTATCGAAGAATAGAAAAAAATCACTTTCGTGATTTAGAGTCTCCAGTATGGAGTATTACAATAAAATGTTCTTTGCTTTCTAGTAATTACACTAGTTGTTTTGGTAATATTGCTTTCAATAATTAAATTATTTGTTTTAAGTATACATTTATTTTTTAAGATAAAATATGTATTTCTATTTTTTCGTAACTTGAAACGTAATAGTCTTTTTTGATGAGGGTGCGATATCTGTAAGATTTACTGTTAAAGTTCCAGTACTTTCTTCATATGTATATTCACTTGATGTTGCCTCTACTCCGTCTATAGTTACACTTCCCGCTACAAAAGTTACAAGTGAAGTATCAATCTTATCTGTTACGACAGGTGAAGTATAAGTCTCAGTTGCTTCGTTATCTAAAACAATTGTATAAGTTAGTAATCCATCTGCCCATACCTCCTTATCTGCAGTTTTAGTTATAGTTAAACCACTTATCATAGTAACTACTGAAGCAAGAGATGTAATAGATGTTGGAATACTATTATAATTTCCTACAGCACTAACTGTATTATTTAAAGTTGTTTCCATAAAAACCTCCTAGTCTAGTATATGTAAATTTTTAACTTTTGTTTTCATAATATGATATAATTATCTAGTTACTAGGAGGTAAAAAATGAAAAATATTACTGTAATGGGTGGAGGCGTTTTAGGTACTCAAATCGCATTTCAAACTGCTTATTCAGGATTTAATGTAACTATTTGGTTAAGAAGTAAAGGTAGTATTGAAAGAACTAAGCCAAAACTAGAATCAGTAAAAAAATCTTATATAGATGCTATAAAATTGATGGCAAGTAAAGATGGTAAATCTGTTAATAATTGGTGCCGTGGTATTGTAGGAAAAAATGAATTTAATGAAAAAGAATGTTTAAAAAAAGCAGAAGATGCTTTTAGAAACATAAAATTAGAATTAGATATTAATAAAGCATTAAAAGGAGCTGATTTAGTAATTGAGTCTATGACTGAAGACTTTAAAGCTAAAAGAGATTTATATTTAGAAATGGCTCCATTATTAGATGATAAAACTATAGTTGTTACTAATTCATCTACTATGCTTCCAAGTAAGCTAGCTAAATATACTGGTAGACCTGAGAAATTTTTATCATTACACTTTGCTAACTCAATATGGAAAAATAATACTGCAGAAGTTATGAGACACAGCAAAACCGAAGACAAATATTTCAATGAAGTAATGAAGTTTGCTGAAAATATTAATATGATTGCTCTTCCGCTTCAAAAAGAAAAATCAGGTTATTTACTTAACTCTATGTTAATACCACTATTATTCTCAGGATTAGATTTATATGTTAATGGTATATCAGATCCAGAAAGTATTGATAAAGCATGGACACTTGGAACAGGTTCTCCTAAAGGCCCATTTCAAATACTTGATACAGTAGGACTAAAAACTGCATATGAAATTGTACTTATGTATGTAAAAATTCCTTCTTTTCTAGCTCCATATAATTTTAAAGGAATGGAAAAGCTTTTAAAGAAATATATTGACGAAGGAAAACTTGGCATGTCTAGTGGTGAAGGATTCTATAAATATAATAAATAATTACTTAACAATCATAAAATGTAAAGCTTTGTGGTTTGGTGAACATCGTGAATTGTTTATGTTATAATATATTTATGAAAGTAGGTTTATTATGAAAAAAAGTATTTATAGTCTTAAGAAAGAAGAATTAACAAAATTAAAAAATGAATTAGTCAAAACTGATTATTATCATGCTACTTTAATGCAATATTTATCAGCTATTTTTATACTTTTAATTTTTGGTGTAACATCAATGTATTGTTTTAGCTTAGATAGTAATTTTGTGGAAGCTGATTTGATTGTTCCATTTTATATTTTTGTTGGATTTGGAATTTTATTTACATTTATATTTATGCTTAAAGGAAATAAGATGTTAAAGGAATTTTATGAATCAAAAAATGAGAAAAAAGATTAATTTCTCTTTTTTTATGTAAAGATAAACTCTTAATCTTAAAACACAAATTAAATTTCTATAAATATGATATAATGAAATTATGATTTATTGAGTAATTGCAGGTATTCTACTCAATATATATAAAGATTTAAAAATAATATTTTATTAGGATGTGAAATATGAGTGTAGAAAAATTAGAAATGTTAAGAAAAAAAGCTAAGAATATTATATCAATTGGAATCCTTAGCTCTATTGTAATAGCCTTTACATTATTTTTTATAACAAGTGCACTACCTCTTTTAATCATAGTTCTTGTTGTTGGAATTGCCATAACATTCATGATTAGTTCTAAACCTAGTAGGGATTTTATTCTTGCTTTTAAAGAAACTTTTGTTTTAAATTCATTAAAGTCTGTATTTACTGATTTAAATTATGAACCAGAAAAAGGTATTGCTGAATCTGTAATTAGAAATACACAAATGATGGATATGGGTGATCGTTATTCATCTAATGATTATATTTCAGCAAAATACAAAAATATTAATGTTGTACAAGCTGATGTACATATCGAAGAAGAACATGAATCAACTGATAGTGATGGTAATACAACAACTACTTGGGTAACTATTTTTAGAGGAAAATGGATGATTTTTGATTTTAATAAGAATTTTAAAGCAAATATACAGGTTTCTCAAAAAGGTTTTGGAAATTCAAGAATTACTAATTGGGGAAATAAATTAAAATATAAAAAAGTATTGATGGAAGATCAATCATTTAATAATGAATTTAGGATTTATGCTCAAAGTGAACATGATGCATTCTATATTTTGACACCATCAATGATGGAAAGAATTAAAAAACTAAAAAATACTATTAATGGTAAAATATTATTATGCTTTATAGATAATAAATTACATGTTGGAATACAAAATAATAGAGATTCATTTGAACATAGTATTTTCAAAAAAATAGATGAAAATGAGATTAATGAAGAAATTTCTAAAGATATAAAGTTAATTACAAGTTTTATTGATGAATTAGGTCTAGATAATGACTTGTTTAGGAAGGAGGTGTAGTATGAATCCAATATATGTATTATTAATTGTTATAGCAATTGTAGCATTTATATTTGCTGTATGGTACATTTCTACTTCAAATAAGTTAAATAGATTAGTTGTTAAAATCGATGAATCTCTTTCAGGAATTGATATTGCTTTAACTAAAAGATATGATGTATTAACGAAAATGATAGAAGTTGTTAAAGCTTATACAAAGCATGAAAAAGAAACACTTTTTGAAGTAATTAAACTAAGAAATAATATGTCATTAAAGGAAAAAAGTAAAGCAAATCAAGTAATGGATGAAAGTTTGAAGAAGATTAACATAATCGCAGAAAATTATCCTGAATTAAAATCAAGTGAAAACTACAAAACATTACAACAATCTATTGCTGATGTAGAAGAACATTTACAAGCAGCAAGAAGATTATATAATTCTAATGTTTCTTTGTATAATCAACAATTAGTTTCTTTCCCAGCAAGTTCTGTTGCTAAAAAGAAAGGCATGGTAAAAAAAGATTTCTTTGAGGCTGATGAAACTAAAAAAGAAGATGTA
>CAVIUL010000002.1:21102-38437 GCA_963645885.1 bacterium
GAATTATAATAATAAAAATGATGATTAAATTATTAGTCATCTTTTTTATTTAATTTGAATAAATATTTTATATTATTTTTAAAAATGATACAATGTTTATATAATGTTGATAAATATATTAAATAGCATTTTAAATAGCATTTTTTAATAAACTAATGAGGTGGAAAATGAGTGAAAAGGTTTCAAAATTTATTTTAATATTTGCTGTTTCTTTTTTGATTATTAATGGTATTGGTTATTTATTTAATATTACAGAACTTATAATTGTTGTAAATAATCCTGAAGATGGCGGTGGGATGTCTGTTAGTAATATTCCAACAATTCTAAGCGTTTTAGTAACTTTGCTTATTTCACTAGTAATTAAAATTAAAAACAAAAGATAATAAAAAAATCGCTCTTTTGAATGACTTAATAATATATTGACTTAGTTACGGCAAAATAAACATCATTATTTTTTATACAATTTCATAAAGGTTTTATAACTTATGACATCATACCAACTAATATAGAAATAAGTAATATTAAACACGAATAAATATATTTTAAAATCTATTTTTTTCTTTAATTTTGACATCATCTACGACAATAATATTGCAAATACTTAGTTAATTTGACTAAATGGCGATTTTATGTTACTATTTGAAATATAAATCTTTGATGAGGACATGACTTTTATGTATATTCTTATAGAGAGTTATCGCGTGGTGGAAGATAACAGTATGAATTAAAAGTTTCTACCTTTGAGTGAAATAGTAAACTATTTCCGGTTAGTAGCCGTTATTTAAATTAAGTAAAATAAGAGGATGGTATCGTGCTTTATGCACTCCTATATACCATTCTTTTTTTATTTTTAAGGGGATGATATAGTGAAAAATGTTTATATGTGGATGATTACACGATCCTAAAATTTTGTTTTTTAAAGATTTAAACAAAAAAGAAAGGATAAATTAAAATGATAGATATTAATAGAATTAGAAATAATAAAGAAGAAGTCGAAAAAGCATTATTAAAAAGAATGGATAATGTTAATTTAGATGAAGTTTTAGAATGGGATAAAGAAAAAAGAAGAATTGGAACTTTAATGGATGGATATCGTGCTGAAAGAAGAAAAGTAAGTGATACTATTCCTTTAATGAAAAAAGAAGGCAAAGATACAACTAAAGTAGTTAATCAAATGAAAGTATTAGGTAATAAGATAGATGAAGGTATGGTTAAATATAATGAATTAGACAAGAAAATTTTTGATTATTTAGCTGAATTGCCTAACATACCAGATGATGATGTCGCAGCAGGTGGTAAAGAAAATAATCAAGTTTTAACTACTAATTTAGAACAGCCAAAATTTAATTTTCAGTTAAAACCTCATTACGAAATACTAAAAGATTTAAAAATGATAGATTATGATCGAGGAACTAAAATTGCTGGAGAAAAGAATTGGATTTACACTGGCATAGGTGCTAGACTTGAATGGGCTTTAATAAATTATTTTATTGATACTCATATAAAAAACGGCTATCAATTTATGATGTTACCTTATATGTTAAAATATGAATGTGGTTTCGGAGCAGGACAATTTCCAAAGTTTAATGATGAAGTTTATATGATTAAAACAGAAGATGAAAAGAATATTAAATTTTTATTACCTACTGCTGAAACAGGACTAGTAAATCTTCATAGTAATGAAATATTAAATATTGATGAATTACCTAAAAAATATTTTGCATATACTCAATGTTTTAGAGTTGAAGCTGGAAGTTCTCGAGAAGAAGAAAGAGGTACAATTAGAGGTCATCAATTTAATAAAGTCGAAATGGTACAATATGTTACTGAAGATAAAACTGAAGAAGCATTTGATGAACTATTAAATATTGCAGAAAGTTTAATGAAAGGTTTAGGACTTCATTATCAAGTAAGCAAATTGGCTGCAGGAGATTGCGCTCAAGGTATGTGTAGAACTTATGACATCGAAGTGTGGATTCCAAGTATGGGAATTTATAAAGAAGTAAGTAGTGTATCAAATAGTAGAGATTATCAGGCAAGAAGAAATAATACTAAATATCGTGATAATGATGGTATTTTACACTATGTTTGTACCTTAAATGGTAGTGGGCTTGCAACAAGTAGATTAGTTCCTGCTATCGTAGAACAATATCAGAACGAAGATGGAACTATAACAATTCCAAAAGTATTAAGACCTTATATGGATGGATTAGAAATAATTAAATATTAATTAGTTTTATAAATAAAAAAGAGGATAAAATTTTTCCTCTTTTTTATAATATTTATATAAAATAAAAACTCACGAACAATCAAGCCCGTAAGTTGATTTCATATGGAGCAAGTAACCGGAATCGAACCGGCATCTTAGCCTTGGCAAGGCCACATTCTAACCGTTGAACTATACCTGCATTTGCAAATAATATTTTAGCAATAAAATGTATATTTTGCAAGTGATTTATTAAAAAAAGTGGATTAATCTTAAAAATCCACTTTTTATATTTACATTCATTTTATAACAACTTCTCTTTAAAATTCTTTTCTATAATATTTAGACTGCAAAGTAAACATGGAATTCCTAATATAAATCCACCTACTACATCAGAGAAGAAATGAACACCTAGGCACACTCTTGAGAATGCTACTACTACTATTAGAAAACAAAATAGTAATCCAAATGTTACTCGTATTAATGAATTAGATTTTTCGGTCATTAAATAAAATAATGTCATATAGAATACAAGTGATGTTAAAGTGTGACCACTTGGAAAACTATAACTATTTGGTATTTCTATTAATGCTTCAAGTGGTCTTGGTCTTGCTACTAATATCTTTGTAACAAATACTGTAATTCCAGATAATAAATAGCTTCCTGAAAGTGTATAAAAATACCATTTATTCTTTATAAGTAATAAAATACACACAATTATTAAAATTGGTATGTACCAATCTCCAAAATTTGTAATAAAACTCATCGATGCTGTTAACCTTTTGTCATTTATATTTCCAAAAAATTCAATTACTTTATAGTCAAAGTTTACAATATATTTGTAAATACTACTATTTTTAATCACAATAAAAGATACTATCAAGAAGATAATAATTAACATATATATCCAATTTTCTTTTAGTATCTTTTTTATCATATTATTATTATAACATAGTTTTTAATTATTTAATCATAAGTTTATTTTGTACCGTAAACCCTATCTCCTGCATCACCTAAACCTGGCAAAATATATTTATTTTCATTTAGGCATCTATCTACACAAGAAGTATATATTTGAACGTCTTTATGTGCTTTTTTTAATGCTTTAATTCCTTCTGGGGATGAAATTATACATAAGAACTTAATCTTTTTAACACCATCTTTTTTTAGTCTATCTATTGTAGCAATAGCACTTCCACCAGTAGCTAGCATAGGATCTAGAA
The DNA here is from genome assembly GCA_963645885.1 of bacterium. Taxonomy (GTDB): domain Bacteria; phylum Bacillota_I; class Bacilli_A; order RF39; family UBA660; genus CAG-1000. The sequence goes on from CAVIUL010000002.1 coordinate 24,532, forward strand.
CAAACACTTCTCTATTTTCTATACCTTTTGGCATCTTGTAATAGTATTCTACTGGTTCGAATGTTTTTTCATTTCTATAAAGTCCTATATGCCCTATTTTGGCATTTGGTATTACTGTTAATATACCATCTACCATACTCATTCCTGCTCTTAATATTGGCACAAAAGCATATTTATCTTCATTTAATATATGTGTTTTATATTTTTCTAAAGGAGTATTTATTTCACATTCTTCAAGCACTGCATCTTTTGTTGCTTCATAACACAGAAGTACTGATATTTCACTTATTATTTCTCTAAATTCTTTAGTTCCAGTTTTCTCATTTCTAAGTATTGATAATTTGTGAGTAACTAGAGGATGATTTAATACTATTTCTTTCATTATTTTTCCTCCTTAATTAATAAGTTTAGAAGTATACCTACGATTGCTGCTAAGCTCATACCTGATATTGAAAGATTTATGTTTTTTGTTACTACAGAAATTGCTGCTCCACCAAGTCCTAAAACTAACATTGAAGAAGCTACGATTACATTTTTAGTATTTCCAAAATCAACTTTATTTTGAATTAATATTTTAAGTCCATTTACTGATATAAATCCATAAAGTAATATTGATACTCCGCCTAATACTGGTGTTGGTATTGATGAGATGATTGCTGTTAATTGTCCTAAGAATCCAAATATTATTGCTATTACTGCTGCTAGTCCGATTACCCAAACTGATGCCACTTTAGTCATACCAACTACTGAAGTGTTTTCTCCGTATGTAGTATTTGCTGGTCCTCCAATAAGTCCTGCTGCAAATGTTGCAATTCCATCTCCCATAAGTGTATTATCTAATCCTGGATCTTCTATTAAATCTTTATCTATTATTTCGCTTAATACTTTGTGATCTCCTATATGTTCTGCAATTGTAACTAATGCGATTGGTACTATAGTAAGTAATGCTCCAAAATTTAATTTATAATGAATAAATGGTAGATAAAAATCTGGTTTTGATATTATTTTAGCACTTGCTATACCGGAATAATCCACCATGCCAAGTATCATTGATGCTATATATCCTGCTATCATTCCCATTAAGAATGGTATTACTTTTAAGAATCCTTTCCCTCTTACTGCAAGTACTCCCGTTGTTAAAAATGCTACTAATGCAACTACTATATTTTTCCATGGAACTGTTTCCATATTAAGTCCTATTTCTTCTACTGCAGTTGGTGCTAGTGATAATCCTATAATCATTATCATAGGTCCTACTACTATAGGTGGCAATAACTTATTAATCCATTTCTTTCCTACTAGTTTAATTATTAATGCTACTAACACATATACTAGTCCTACTGCCATTATTGCTGTAAATACGCTTGATTTTCCGCTTTTTGCAAATCCTACTATCATCGGTGAAATAAATGCAAATGAGCTTCCTAAGTACACCGGACTCTTTCCTCTAGTACAGATGATGTAAATTAATGTTCCTATACCTGAAGATATTAATGCAACTGGTATAGAAAGTACTTCACTTCCTGATGCAGTGTTTACTAAAATTGGAACTAAAATTGTTGCTCCGAACATTGCAAATACATGTTGTAAAGATAGAAGTATCCACTTAAGTATTGGTGGTTTTTCATTAACATCGAGTAACATTTTATTGTTTTCTTTCATATTTCCTCCTTTTAAACAATAAATTATGGCAAAAAAAATCTCATCAATTAATGATGAGAAATTTAAAAAGAATTAAAAGCAATAGTGATACCTGAACACTTTTTTAATATTTTGTTAGGTTGTACTTTGCTTAATTCTATCATCTATTTTTTTACCTCGTTAAAATATTAACATATTAATTTAATTATTGCAACTACTTTTTTACTTTAATATTCTTTTTGGTGTCCATGTACTTATTAATATATCATCAGAGTTATTAGTTTCTCTGTTTAATTCATCTAATGTTTCAAAACCTTCCATATCAGCGAAAGCTTCATAATCTAATATTAATTTTTTCTTTTGACGTAATAGTTCTAACATTTTAGATACGTTTGTTTTTTCACTTTGACCACTTGGTGTTCTTAGTGCTTCTTTTGAATATAGTACATAATCACCATCAGTTGTTTCTGTAATTGGTGTAGCTGTTTTTATACTAACGCCTTCATTTCTTAACATTTCTTGGATATATAAAGTCATTTCAGTATCAGTAAGAGATACTATTAAATTAGGAAATTTCTTTGCAAAATTTGTTAAACAAAACATAGTATAATCTATTGAAGCCATTTCATCATTTTCTGTTCTATATATTATTGGTTTTCTTGTTCTTATATGTTTATCTACTGCTTTTGAATCAAATGTAAAACCATTTCTTGTTGTGAAATGTAATCCATCTATTCTTTTGCTTGCTAATAATTCAGCATTTGCTTTACATGAACAAATATTGCTTTTCTTTATTATTTTCATGTTAATTCCTCCGTTTCTTTTTTCCCCTTCTTGCCGAGTGTATATTATATCTTATTTTCTCTTAAAAAGCAATAAAAAAGACGATTTCTCATCTTTTAATATATACTGGGGTTCCTACTTCTACCATTGAAAATAATTTCTCTGCAGCTGATGTTGGAACATTTACACAACCGTGGCTTCCATTTGTTAAATAAATATTTCCTCCAAATTTCTTTCTCCATGAAGCATCGTGTATTCCATAACTTCTTCCATCATAGCCTATCCAATATTTAACGAATGATTTGTATTTTTTTGTTACAAGATATGTGTTTCTTGCCTTCTTATTTACTCTAAAGTTTCCAAGTTTAGTTGCTCCATTAAGTCCTGTTGTTACATCAGTTGTAAATACAGCTTTCTTTTTAACATAATATACTAGCTTTTGTGTAGATATTTTAACTTCTATGTAAGTATTTTCATCTTTTGTTGTTACATGTACTTTTACAGTTTCTTCTGCTTTGTTTCCACTTGAATCTTCGACAGTATATTTTATTTCATAATTTCCTTTTGTATTGATATCTACATTTGAATCAACTTTAACTTTATCAGTTATATCTCCATCATAGTTATCTTTAGCTGTATATTTTATATCGTCACATTTTTCTTTTATAGTGCAATATATTTCTTTATCACTTAAACTTAATGTTGGTGCTTCAGTATCTACTATTTTTACTTTTCTCTTTAGTGTTTTATTGTATTTTTTATATTGTAATGTGTATTCTACATCATACTCACCTATTTTAGTATTATCAACATTATTTACTATTTTTACTTCGTTCTTATAATCTTTGCCATCATATTCTGCAACGTATCCTTCTTCTACATAATTATTTCCATATTCAAGAGTAATGTCGTTATTACCTAATATTTTAAATCCACTTTCTAAAGCATCTATTTTTTCGCGTTCAAAAAAACCAATAACTGACGCTGTTATTGTTAGAATAAGAAAACTCATAGTTAATAAAATTTTTACTAAGTTATTTTTCATACTCACCTATTATATAAATATAATACCATATCAAATATATTTTTTCCATAAAAAAAGTAACAATTAATGTTACTTGATATTTCTTTTACTATGGAATAAATATTGTATTGCTAAACCTGAATATTCTTTGTACTTTTCTTTAGCAAATCTTTCTATTGTTTTTTGATCATCTTTAATTCCATATATTTCTTTTATATTTTGTTTTACCCATGTGTCTATTGGGAAAGTATCTAATCTTTTATATCCGAATAATAATATACATGAAGCTACTTTAAGGCCTATTCCTTTAACTTTCATTAATTCTTTTGTTGCTTCTTCTGTTGATAAAGTGTTTATATCTCTTAAACTTGGATACTTAATTAAAAAATCTTCTAAATATTTATCTCTAAATCCTACTCCAAGTTCTCTAAAGTCTTCACTTTTTAAATCTTTTAATTGTTCATATGTTGGGAATAGGTAGTAATCTTTATTATTGAATTCTACTTTTGTTCCATATTTTTTACATAATAGATTTATACTATTAGAGATTCTTTTTACATTATTATTTTGGCTTATGATGTAACTAATACACATTTCGAATGGGCTTTGATTTAATATTTTATATCCATTACATTTGTTAATTATTTCTTTCATTTTATCATCACTGTTAATAAGTTGTTGATTTATGAAATTATAATCTCTTTTTAAATCAAAATATTCTAAAATTATTTCTTTTAAATTTTCATTATTGTTTGAATTTACTATTAAAGTGTTAGTAACTTGTTTAATATTTATTACTCTATCACTTAATATATTAGTAAAACTTCCATCAGTTTCTTCTGTTACTCTAAAGCATGCTCCACTTAGTATGGTATCTCTTAAATTAAAATCATTTACTTCTATTTTCATTTTATAGTCCTAACTTTTTATAGTAATCATTATCTAGTATTAATGAAGACATACTAAACTTTTGATATACTTCTGTATTAATTTTTTCTATGTATTCTTTAGATACTTCTTCACCAGTAGTGCTTGTAAATTCTTTTGAGACACTATTATATTTTCCTTTATCAGATACCCAACTTCTATCTGATAGTATTGCTAAACCTTCGGTTTCACTAAATATATCTTTTCCCATAAGTAATCTTGAATCATAATCCATTCCGAATAAATTAAGTACTGTTGGTAGAATATCTATTCCAGAAACCACTTTATTAACTTCTGTCTTCTCTATTGTTGGATTATATATTATTAATGAAGTATGATAGTTTTCAAATTTATCGCTTCTATCTATTTTGCTTACTTCATTCATTTCTGATGTTTTTAGTCCATATGGATAATGATCTGGTGCGATTACTATTAATGTATCATTTAATAAATTCTTTTCTTCTAATTTATTTAATAATTTTGACATTGCTTTATCTAATTCTATTTGTGTTGCATAATATGCTTTAACTGCTGTACTATATTTTAGATTTTTTACTGCTTTTTTATTTCTTGATGCCATGTTATTACCATAGAAATTATAATTTAAATGTCCGCTTACTGTCATATAATATGTTACGAATGGTTTATTATCTTTTAAATAATAGTCGAATGTTGCATCCATCATTTCAGCATCGCTATTTGGCCAATGCTTACAGTTCATTTTCTTTTCTAGTCCATTACCACAACCAATATATTTAAACCCTATATTTGTATGTGATTTTTCTCTACTATAATATTTATATGTGTGATTATGAAATGCATAAGCATTATACCCTTCTTTTTTAAATATGTTTCCAAGACCAAATGGCATTGATAATTTACTTGTTGTTTTAAAGCTCCATACTCCTTCTTTAGGAATTAAGCTCATTAAATTCATATATTCCCCATCTGATGTTGAAACTGGATATAAAGGTTGATAATAATTATTAAAAACGAATGAATTATTAGCCATCTTATAAAGTGTTGGTGTAATGTTTTCATCTATTGCGATTGTATCAAATGCTTCAGCTGTTATAAATATTAAATTTTTTCCTTTAAACATTCCTGTGTACTTATTCTTTTCAGTTGGTTCAACACTTTGAAAATATTTATGCATATTTATTAAATTATTATCTTTTGTTTCAGATATTAACTTATCAAAATCTATATTATATACGTTATATTCTTTTTTCTCTTCTTTTATAACTGGTTCAGTTTTTTCTTCAATATACATCTCTTCTTTGAATCCAAACAAATATCTATATATATCAATTGTTTCCATTGTTAGTAAACCAGTTTTATTTATTGTTAACATTGGAGCGTGTGTTTTAAATAGTAATCTTCTTAATGAATAAATTCCTTTATTATCAAAATGTACTAAAGTAGTTATTCCTATAATAGATAATATTAATGCTACTACTTCACTTATAACTATTGTTTTATTTGGTCTTTTAAAATTAAATTTCTTATTAAATACTAAGAATAAAATATATGGAATTAGTATTATTACAAATATATACCAAATTCTTAATATAACATCTATTATCATTTGCCAAAATTGCATTACTTGGCCTGTACCTGTTGTAAGTGAAAAAAAAGAAAATATGGAGTCATAAAAATTATAATATACTATTTGAGCAAGTGTAACCAGAGTTAAAGCTGATGTTAGTATAATGTTTAATACTTTATTTGCCTTTTCACTAAATAATGTTGTTATCGTACTAAAAATAACTATGAAAGGTATACTAAATAGAATAACCATTAGTGTATTAACAGAAAACAAGTTTCCAATTATAAAAGCTCTATATACTAATTCTAAAAATATAATATAAAATAGCCACCAAAGGTGAACTACAATTTGTTTATTCTTTTTCATACTACTTATCTTTTGCTTTCTTAATTATTGTTAAACATATTATAGATAATATTATTAAAAGCATAACTATTAATAATATAGTTAATTCTACTTCATAACTTGTTTCAGATATATTTAGAATTTGTGCTAATAATTTCATTTAAATCACCAATATAATTATACTAAAATTTAATATTTCATTCAATATTATTTATGTACTTGATAACTGTGGTATGTTATAATTAGTTAGAGGTGTAGATATGAAAAAAGATATAAAAAAAGAAATAGAAAACACTGTTAATGAAAAAGTAAATATTATTAATAAAACTCCTGAAAATATTAAGATAGCATTTTTACTTAATTTAGCATTTTCTATTGTTGAAGCAATAGGCGGAATTTTAACTAATAGTATTTCTATTATTTCAGATTCTCTTCATAATTTAGGAGATTCTATAACAATTGGTATAAACTATATATTCGAAAAGAAAAGTAAGAAACTTCCTAATAAAGAATATTCATATGGATATTTAAGATACACTATGTTAGGTTCTTTAATAGCATCTTTCATTTTACTTGTAGGTAGTGTTGTTATTATTTATAATGTTGTTCCAAGATTAATTAAACCTTTAAGCGTTAATTATGATGCGATGATAATATTTGGTATATTTGGTCTTTTAATTAATTTATATGCAACTATTAAAATTATGAGAAGTAAGGAAAAAGATAAAAAAATTAATACTCATATGATTGAAGATACTGTTATTTGGTTATTTATTCTTACCGGAAGTATATGTATTAAAGTGTTTGACTTAGTTATTATAGATCCAATTTTATCATTATTAATAGCTGTTTATATTTTATATCAAGTTTATAAATATATGAAAAATATATATAACATTTTTATGGAGAAAGTTCCTAAAAACGTTAAGATTGATGAAATAAAAAAAGATATAGAAAATAATGAAAATGTAGATAATGTTCATCATATACATATATGGTCTATGGATGGAGTTAATAACTATATGACTGCTCATATTCATTTAAATAAAGTACTTAGTGAAGAAGAAATAATTAAAACTAAGAATGATGTTAAAAATAAACTTAAAGAAGATAAAATAAATCATATTACTTTAGAAGTTGAATATTTCAATGAAAAATGTGATTCTAGTAAATGTAAAAACTAACTTAGTGTTAGTTTTTTTATTTATTTATTTAGTTAAATTTGCTACAATTATATTATAATAAGGAGTAGATATGAACGAAGAATATGATTCAATTATAGTTGGTGCTGGAAATGCTGGTTTAATAGCTGCTTTAAACATCGCTAAGAATGGTAAAAATGTTTTAGTTTTAGAATCTAATAGTATGCCAGGTGGACTAGCTACTAGTTTTGTTCGTGGAAGATTTGAATTTGAAGCATCACTAAGAGAATTAAATGATTTTGGTAGTGAAACTAACAAAGGAGATATTCGTAGTTTATTTGATAAATTTGATTTAAATGAATCTATTGAATGGGTAGAACTTCCTGAAGCATATAAGATAATTAAAACTAATAATCCTAAAGAAGAATATGTTATTCCTTTTGGTATAGATGAATTTATTAAAAAAATGGAAGAAATAGAAGAAGGTTCAAAAGATAAAGTATCAGAGTTCTTTGAGCTTGCTAAAGAAGTTTATAATGGTGTTTCATATATTAAAAATAATGGTTATGATTATGATTATTTAAAAAGTAATTATCCTAACTTTGTAAATACTGCTTCGTATTCAGTAGATGAAGTGTTTAAAAAATTAAAACTTCCTAAAAAGATTGAAGATATTATTAAGTCTTACTGGATATATTTTGGTGTTTCATCAATTAATATGAATTTTGCTCAATATATATATTTCTTCTATCAATATATTAATATGAAGGGATATGTTCCTAAAAATAGAAGTCAAGAAATATCTAATGCTATTGAGAATAAAATAATTGGTTATGGTGGAAAGATATATTACAATGAAACTGTTAATAAAATCTTAGTAGAAAATAATGCTGTATGTGGAGTAACAACTAAGAAAGGAAATATGTATAAATCAAAACATGTTATTGTGAATAGTAGTCCTTTAAATGTTTATTCTACTATGCTTGATAATGTCCCTAGTTTTGCTTTAAAGCTTACTAATAGTAGGAAACTTGGAGCTAAGGCTATTACTGTTTACTTAGGTCTTAATAAAAGTGCTAGTGACCTTGGAATTAAGAATTATATGTATTTAGTTTATAATGACCTTGATAGTAATATCGAAACTGAAAAAATGAAGAGTATTGACTCTAATACTATTATTGTTACATGTTTAAATAATGCTGTTAGTGATGCTTCAGTAGAAGGTACATCTATTTTGACTATAACTGCTTTATACTTTGATAATCCATTTGATAAAGTATTAAATGAAGAAAATTATTACTCTTTTAAAGAAAAAATTGCAAATAAATTAATAAATAGATTAGAAACTGCTTTAGGGGTTAATATTAAAGAGAATATTGAAGAAATAGAAATATCTACACCAATTACATATTCTAAATATAATAGCTCTCCTGATGGCTGTATTTATGGTTATACAATGAATAACTTTGATTCATCTTTATCAAGAATGACTAATAAAAATGAAGATAATGTTATAAAAGGCTTAAGACTATGTGGTTCTTATTCATACTATGGGCATGGATATGATAATACATACTTAAATGGATATGAAATTTCAAATATGACACTCAAAGATATAGAAATGGATGGTGAAAAATGAAAGCAATAAAAATATCATCTTTTCCTAATAAAGATTTTAAGAAATTTAAAAACATGAAAGAAGATAGAGAAAAGATAATTAGTAAAACATCACCTTCACCTATTAACAATGAATATATAGTTGATAGAATAGCTAAAAGTGTTCACCCTTCTTATCAAAAATTAATGATTAAAAATATTGTTGATGTTAATGATGATATTAAAATATTTTATTTCTGTAATGCTGATGGTGGAAGTCTAGCTACATTTAGAGCTGGTCAATACATTACATTACAATTTCAATTCGATAATAAATTCGTATCACGTGCTTATTCATTATCTAGTTCTCCAAAAGATGCACTAAATAATGTATATAGAATAAGTGTTACAAGAATTAAAAATGGCTTAGTTTCTAACTATATGTTAGATAAATTAAATATTGGTGATACTGTTGATTCATTGTCACCTTCTGGATATTTCTTCCCTTCTAGTATAAGAGATAAAAAACAAATAGTTGGTCTTGCTTCTGGATATGGAATTTCTCCTCTTTTATCTATTGCTAAAAGCATTGAAGATAAAACAATTGATAAGGATATAACAATTTTTTATGAGGCAAATGATGAAAATTCATTTATATATAAAGATGAATTAAAAAGACTTTCTAATACTTATAATAATATTAGAGTTATCTTTATAAATAAAAGTAACTCTAAAAACAGAATTACAGTTAATATGATTAAAAGCTTTGTAACTTCTAATTTTACTGTATTTGCTTGTGGAAGTTTAGATTTCTATGCTGAAATGAAGAATGAACTTTCTATTCTTAATTTGGATATTAAAGATACAAGATTTGAAAGTAGTCCACTTATCGAAGAAAATATAGCTGATACTGTTGAAACTCCTAATGTTGTTGATATAGTTGTTGAAGAACCTAAAAAGAAGAAAAAGAAGAAAGTTAAAGATGATGAGGATGACACTGAAGAAGAACCTGAAGTTGAAGTTAGTGAACAAACACCTACTGAACTTCCAACTCAATATAATATAAAAGTATTTTCAAATGATGAGGAATATAATGTTACTTGTTTTGAAAATCAAACTATATTGTCTGCATTAGAATTAAGTAATGTACGAGTTAGAAGTAAATGTAAATGTGGAGAATGTGGTTATTGTAGAAGTCTACTTCTTTGGGGAACTATTCGTGTTAAAGATGGCATGGAACATAGACGTAAAGCAGATATAAAGTTTAATTATATTCATCCATGCTGCAGTTATCCTACTAGTGATATTACAATAAAAATAGACAATTAAAAAGAAGATTATTCATCTTCTTTTTTTATTCCAAAGAATGTTTGTTTTATATTTTCAATATTTGGATAGTCTTTGTTATTAATACTTTTTAAGAATGTTTTTCTATCATAATAAAGATTTATCTTTTTAACTTTGTTTTTCTTTGTATCTATTATGTAATAGTAAGTAGTATTATCCATTCTGCATCCACTACTACCTATTCCATAGAATTCTTTTCCATTTATAAAGTCTATTCTTCCAGCATGTTCATGTCCATAAAATACATAATCACTATCTATTTTATCCATTTCCGTTTTATATGTGTCATCTCTAAAAATACTTAAATGTTTAAATGGATATTTTGTTTTATTATCGAGTAAAAAATGTATAAATGTATATTTTTTATTGTTAATAGAAAGTTCATAAGATAATTCTTGATCTTTTAATTTCTTTAGATTTTGTTTTGAGATAGTACTTGTTACCCATAAATTATGATTCTTTTTATTTATATTACTATCTGGATCTATTGAAACACCTTTAGTACAATAAAGTTCATGATTTCCAAGAATAAATATTACTTTTTCTTTAAATAGTAAATCTAGGCACTTGTTTGAATCAGGTCCAAGCGAAACTGCATCTCCTAAAAAAATAGTTTTATCTATCTTTTTCCCTTTTATATCCTTAAGTATTGATTCAAGCGCTTGATAATTTCCATGTATATCTGAGAATACTGCTATTTTCATATTATTCACCATTTTAATTTTAACACTTTTATAAAGAAAAAAGAATTACATCAGTAACCCTTTACATTTAATGTATTAATATTATAACAAATTTTCCTTCTTATTTAAAGACTTGTATTAAAATTAATTATCAGTAAAATTGTTTATAGGAATTTGGGGTGTTAAATGTGAAAAATAATAATTTTAAATTAAATGTTAAAAGAACGTGGAAGTATATCAAAAAAGCTAAATCCTCTTTAATTGGTTATGGTTCAGTTAGCATTATTGAGGCTATTATAACGACAATTCTTCCATTATTATCGGCCAAGATTATTATTAATATGACTAATGGTGTTATTGATCAGTTGATAGTTTCTTCTATTGCAGTGTTATTTATAGAAATAATTCTATACTTAATGATATATTTCAAAGGATTTTTTTATCAAAAAATATACCAAAAAACATTGATTGATATTCAAAAAGATATTATAAGAGAAATATTAAATTTAGAAATTGAAGAAATAGATAAGAACTCTTCTGGCTTATTTATAGATAGAGTTAATAAAGATACTGCTGATATATCTAGGTTATTTATGGAATATGCTTATTGGATTTCTTACATTATTACTAATGTTGGTGTACTTATCACAATATACATACTTAATAGATATTTATTTATATATGCAATTATTACTTCTTTAGTGGTATATTTTATTAATAAGAGAAGACTTAATAAACAATATGATATAAGTAAAAAATTAAAACTAATTCAAGAACAAAAGACAGGTTTAACTAGTGAAGTCATAAGAGGTATTACAGATATTAAAGTATTAAATGCTGCTGACACTATATTAAAACAAACTTCAAATAAAATCGAAGAATCTACTGAAGAAGAAATACACTTTATGAACATCAAAAGGTTTTATACATATTTAGAGAATAATGTAAGAAGTATTACTGATTTAGGATTAATACTACTAGGCTGTTATTTATATAATAGATCTCTCCTTGATATTCCAACATTTATAATTATATTTAATTATCAGTCTAAAATTAAAAATCTATTAATGGGTATTGTTCAAATATTAGAGTACAATAAGAAATTTAGTGTTGCATCTAATAGGATTTATGAAATAATAGATGATAATAAGTTTAAGAAAGAAAAATTTGGTACTACTAGTATCAAAAAGTTAAATGGAAATATCGAATTTAAAAATGTAAGTTTTGGATATGCTAGAATTAAAGTTCTTAAAAATATGAATTTTGAAGTTAAAGAAAAAGAAAAAGTAGCTTTTGTTGGTAAAAGCGGTGCTGGAAAACTACTATATTTAATTTAATTACTAAGTTATATGATATTGATAAAGGTGAAATAATTCTTGATGGCTATAATATTAATGAGCTTACCTCTTCAACTATTAGAGATAATATGTCCATAATAACTCAAAACCCTTATATATTTAACTTTTCTATTAAAGATAATTTATTACTTGCTAAAGATAATGCTACTATGAAAGAAATAAGAGAAGCATGTAAGATGGCTTGTATCGATGACTATATAATGAGTTTGCCTGAAAAATATGACACTGTTGTTGGTGAAAATGGTGTTACATTATCAGGTGGTCAAAAGCAGAGACTTGCTATCGCAAGAGCTTTGCTTGTTAAAAGTGAAATAATTCTATTTGATGAAGCTACAAGTGCTCTTGATAATGAAACACAAAGGAATATAAAGAAAGCGATAAATAATTTGAATGGTAAATATACTGTGTTAATAATTGCTCATAGACTTTCTACTATAATAGATTCAGATAAAATATTTGTTGTTAATGATGGCAAGATTATTGATAGTGGTAGTCACAAAGAGTTGTTAGATAGATGTGAATTTTATAAAGGACTGTATGAAAGTGATTTAGAAAAATAAAAGGAAGTTTCAAACTTCCTTTTATTATATAAATCGTGAATAAAAAGCTAACAAATTCATGTTAGCTTCATATATTTATTTTGGAGGAGCCAGTCGGATTTGAACCGACGATGGAGGTGTTGCAGACCTGTGCCTTACCACTTGGCTATGGCTCCATGTGCATATAATTATATCAAATTATATGCATCATTTCAACACTAATGTGTATTTTATGCCCCTAATTGTTAAAATTATTTCAATTTTATTTGCTTCTGCTAATTCAGAAGGTACTTCAACATAAGAATATTCATTTGTTTTTAATTTAGTAGGTATTTTAGTAATTGCGGCAGTTTTATATTTTCCTCTATATCTATAGCTTATTTTTCCAAAATAACTTAATAAATCTCCTAAGTTAGTTATATACTTATTCATGTATAAATCATCATCTAATCCTAATGTTCCTCTTAGTTTTAATACTGATAAATTTCCTTTTCCTGTAGAGATTGGCTTTACTATATATGTATTAGTCATACAATTATTTTCTTCTATGCAATACTCGTATTTTTCTTTAAATGTTGTAGCTATTTCATATGAGTTTAATACTATATTTGTATTATTTAACATTGTTTCTTCAAGATTTAGTCTTATTGGTAAATATAATTTTCCATAATCTTCATCATGATCTATATATTTTGGAACAATATTAATATCTTTGTATTCAGATTCTAAGGTAGTAAAATTTCCATAATCATAGTTTTTAATTTTTAATATAAACTCTGATTGGTTTACACTATTATCTAATTCAAAAACTATTATAAATTCTTTTGTCTCTCCACTCTTAATTTCAAAAGGACTATAAGTTTTTCCAACATCAATAAATTTGTTATCTAGACCAAATGTTGGAATTAACATTGTATTATTTAATTCTAATCTAAATGTTTCTCTATATAAATTATAATTTGTTGTTGTTTT
>CAVIUL010000003.1:0-37102 GCA_963645885.1 bacterium
AATTTACCCCTTATATAATTAATAATATTTTTTATTATAGATGTTATCAAAAATGAAATAGTTATTTTTATTAATAGATTATAATTATAATTTGGTAATATGTAATCTATTAATATAAGTGTAAAATAATTAATTAATACGCTAAGTATTATAAGTAATGTGGAGGCGGATATAATAATTATTAAATTCTTTTTTTCGATTCTTAAATAATCTTTTATTACATCTAATAGCTTATTTTTATTAACCAAATTATTAACTTTCTTTACTGGATATATAACTAAAGATGTCTCTTGATATATTTTTTTAAATTCACCAAATGATATTTTAGTTATATTGCTCCCTGGATCCATTATAGTTAAAGAATTCTTATTTACTTTGTATACTACTATGAAATGATACATATTATTTTTAATAACATGACATATTATAGGGAAAGATATTTCTGAATTTATTATTTCTTCGTATGTATAATGTATTCCGTAACCATCAAATCCATATAATCTACTTCCATTTATTATGTTATATGCATTAGTTCCATCTACTGTGGTTTTAAGAGTGAATGTAACTTCTTCGTGTGAGGCCTCAAATCCATAATATTTCATTATAGATAATAAACATGAAGGACCACAATCTTTAAAACCATTTTGTTTAACTATTAACTTTTTGTTTAACATTTTAACCCTCCTATTATTATAGTTGGATATAAAATACCAAAACACTTCTTTTTTCATAAAATTTTTTTAAAGATTTTATTATGATTCACATAATTTATATTTTCATAACTCTAAAATAACTTTCGATATTATTTTTACATTTATTAACTAGTTTAAATTATCTTTAAAATTTAGTTTTAATTGTATTACTTTAGTATACAATAAGAATTGTATTTTGGATAATCATAATTTCCGTAATATGGACAATTACCAAAATTTATATTTGATTCATTTCCATCATATGTTACATTTTTGAGATTACTGTCTGCAAATGCAAAATTTCCTATGTATCTAACTGAAGATGGAATGACAACATCAGTTAATGCATTATAAGAAAATGCATCATTGCCTATATAAATTAATGTATTAGGTAACGTAACTGAAGTTAACCTTTTAGAAATACAATATGCTTCAATTTTTGCAACAGAATATACATTATCATTTTTACTATTTAAATAATTTATTTCATATTTGTCATCTTCAATTATTAAGTTTGATCGTCCATAACAAGATTCAAAAGCATAATTATTTATGCCAGTAACTTTATACCCATTTATTTTCGAAGGAATAATAACATCGGTACCACAACTATCATTATATCCAGTTATAGCAACTCCGGCGATATCCAGAGAACTTAAAACTATTTTTAGTCCTGCTGTTTCATAATCACTGTATGGAATTGTTCCTTTTTGTATGGCCCCTAGTAATGTTGAGCCTTTTACACTTTCATTTGTTGTGCATAAAGTTGTTGCATCATTTTCATCTAGTCCACTAAACTTTGATGTAAGGTAATTTTTACACTTGGTAAAATCTTGTACCTCTACTTTTTCAATCATATATTTTACGCTTAATCCTGCAGTTTCATAATCCTCTTCTGGCATACCATCAGATACCAAATCCTTAATCGAAATGTCTCGACTTCCTTGAGTATAAGTACCACCATTGCATATTGTTGTTGCTGCATCTTCTGGAGCACCAACACTATCGGACATTAAATAATTTTTACATTTAGTGGCATCTTCTATTGTAACTGTAAGCGTACCAAAGCTACCGTCACTTCCAGCCAATGTATAATCAAAGCATGATTCATCTGTAGCACTTACGCATTCATAATCATCTAAGTTTCCATCTTCTAAATCATCTATTGTTAAATCTTCCAGAGCTTTACCATTTAAACTTGCTACCCACTTACCATTAGATACTTTCATATCAGTTACTTTACCACCGCTATTTAAAACAACACAATATTGAAGTTTCTTTCCAGTCATATCTAGTTTAGAACTATCTTCTGAGTTTATAATCTTTGTATTCTTACCACTTATTGCATTTGTTAAATATTTCTTTTCAGCTTCACTATAAACTTTTTTAGCCTCTGTTAAAAACATCTGTTTTTGCGCTCTATTATACATTCCTATTACATTTGGAAGAGCAATAATTACTAGAATTGCTAAAATAGCTATTACAGCTAGTAATTCAACTAATGTAAAACCATTCTTTTTCATAACTTCAACTCCTATTATATATAGAGTATAACATATATTTATTTCTATTAAAACACTTTGCTTATTTAAAATAACGTGACAAATTAACTTAAATGTGCTATAATATGCATCGTCATGAAAAAGGGGGAAAATTTAAAATGGATTTAATGCCAACAATAGATAAATATATAATGACATCAATTAAAGTTAGCGAACTTGAAGATTTAATAGTAGATACCGAAAGACAAATAGTTAAAACTACGGTAAAAAGAGGTATCGCTTATAGTAATGGTCAAGTTAAAACTATGGATTCTTTAGATGAGAATTTACGTTCTTATAAAAAAACTAAAGAAGAAGCTTATAAAGAATTGAATGATACTGCTAGAACACAAGATCAAACTAGAAGAACTTACATCAATGCATCTAGTGAAATGAGTGAAGATGAAGTTAAAAGTTTAGTTCAAAGCTTACAAGAAAAATTTCTTGCTAATGAAAAAAGAAAAGAAGATTTAGTTAGAAGAAGAAATTGGGCTATCATTAAAACTACTGAAGCTAACGTTAAAGGTGATGAAGTAGAAGCTAATAAATATACTCAAATAAGTGTAAGCTGCTTTGTTGAAACTAAGAGAATTGATGATATGCAATTACATTATATAGAAGTTATTAATAATTTAAATCAAATATTAAATAATTCTAGAAGATTAGAACTTACTAGTCCTAGAAATAATTAATCATTCAGTAATGAATGATTTTTTTATAAATAAAAACTAGCTTATGCTAGTTTCTTTAATGTATTTATATTGTTTACTATATCTTTATGAATGTAAGAAGCTGATACCAGTGTATCTACTCCTTTTTGAACACATAGATTTCCAGTTTCATCATTTATTCCGCCATCTACAGATATAATTGTTTTTACATTTTGTCTTAATATTTCTTCTTTTAATCTTTCTATTTTGTCTGGTGTACTTTCTATAAATGATTGCCCACTTTTACCTGGGTGTACACTCATTATTAATACTTCATCTATTTTAGATAAGTATGGAAATACTACTTCTTCACTTGTTTCTGGATTTATAGCAATTCCTACTTTTAGTCCGTAATTTTTTATTTCATTAATCATTTTATCAATATCTTTTACTGCTTCATAATGAAATGCTATATAGCTTGTATTTAATAATGCATAGTCTTCTATATATTTAGAAGGATTTTCTACCATTAAGTGAACATCTAAAGGTAGTTTTGAATAACTAGTTATCTTTTTAATTTCACTTATTGTCCAAGTTTTATTTTCAACAAATTTTCCATCCATTATATCAATATGTATATAATCAGCTTTTGTATTATCTAGTTTCTTTACAATATCTGCTGGTTTTATACTACTTGATAGTATTGAAACGCTTACTTTCATATTTTGTTTCCTCCATGAATTTTAAATAGTTTTCATATCTCCATTTTGGTATCTTACCATTTTCTACCATTTTGATTATTTCGCAACCGTCTTCTTTCACATGAGTACATGTTCTATATTTACATGGTTTACTAAAATCACTATAGTATTTTTTTATTTCTTTTGCTGGAATGTTTATTTCAAGAGAACTAAACCCAGGAGTATCTGCGATAAGACCATCATTTACTTCTAGAAGTTCTACTAATCTTGTAGTATGTTTACCTCTTCCTAAAGATAAAGATACTTCTCCAGTTTTTAATTTTAATGAAGCATCTACTCTATTTAATAAAGAAGATTTTCCACTACCAGTTTGTCCACATAAAGCAACGGTTGAATTTTTGAATTCTTTTTTAATTTTAGCTATGCTTGTATTAATATATACTTTTATACCTAGTTTTCTATAGTAATTCATATATTTTCTTACTTCAGCTTTTTCTTTTATAGTTATCATATCTGTTTTAGTTATTATTATGATTGGTTCTATATTATTATAATTAGCTATAAGTAAGAATTTATCTATTAAATAATCAGAAAAAACTGGAATAGATGTACTCATAACAATAAGAAGTTTATCTATATTTGCTATAAGTGGTCTTTCCAGGTAGTTTTTTCTAGGTTCAACTTTTTCTATTGTTTTATTAGTTACATCTACTATTACATTATCGCCTACAACTGGGGAAACTTTTTGATTACGTAGTTTCCCTCTAGTTCTAGTATCGATTATTGTATTGTTTTCTAATAAAACTCTGTGTATGTATTTATTAATACATATTATTTTACCTTTCATATTAGTCCCCTGTTTCGTCGTTAGGATCTCCTTCAGTAATTGATTCTGGTGCTTTAGCGATAGTTATTACTAATGTTGCTCCAGGTGTTACTACTGATTTAGCAGCCCTACTTTGTTTAATAATTGTTCCTTCTGTAACTGTTGCACTTTCTTGATATTTATATTCTAGTTTTAATTCATGTTTACTTGCGAATTCTTCTATTTGTTCAAGTGTATAACCACTAGTGAAATCTGGATATTTATATTCTACTTTAGGAATAAATATTTTTATTTGACTTCCTAATTTACTTGATTCTCCAGCTGCTGGTTCAGTTCTTAAAACTGTGTCTTCAGTTACTTTTTTATCTTCGCTTACTATTTCTTCTTCAACTGTTACATTGCATTCGCATTGTGCTTCTATTTTACCTTTAGCTTCTAAATAATTCTTTCCAGTAAAATCTTCTACAATATAAGCAGCTGCTCCTGAAGAAATATAAATTATAACTTTAGTTCCTGATTTTCTTTTAGAACCTATTTCAGGACTAGTCTTAACTACTTTTCCTTTTTCAACTGTATCACTTGGTGTATATTTATATTCAGGATCTACATCAAATCCTAAATCAGTTAATTCATTAGCTGCTTCAGTTGGCTCTTTATTAACTACATTTGGTATTTCTACATTTTTAACTTTTGTTTTTTCAAAGTAAATAGTCATACCTATTGTTACAGTTAATACTAATGCAGTAAATATACTTGCGATAACTATTAGTGTTTTATTACCTTTTTTATTTTCATCTAAGAAGTCATCATCTTCAGTTACTTTTGTCTTTTTCTTCTTAGTTGGTTCATCTTTCTTTAGAGTTTCTAATTCTTTATCAAGAACTTTTGTTTCTTCTAAGTCATTTTCTGGATATGGATAAACATATCTTTTTTCATTTTGTCTTGATTCATCTAATGCAGTTTTTAAGTCTTCATGCATAGCTCTTGCATCAGTATATCTATTCTTTGGATTTTTTGCTGTTGCTTTAATAATAACATTTTCTATTGATTGAGGTATGCTACTATTAAATTTTCTAACGCTTGGAAGTGGTTCTTTTAGATGTTTTAAAGCTATTTCTACAGCGTTGTCCCCTTTATATGGAACTAGTCCAGTTAGAAGTTCATACATCATTATTCCCATTGAATAAATATCACTTCTTATAGTTGATCCTTTTCCATTAGCTTGTTCTGGTGGTAGATAATGTACTGTTCCCATAACTGAGTTTGTTTGAGTAAGTTGTGTTGAGTTTAATGCTGTTGCTACTCCAAAGTCAGTTATTTTTATCATACCATTTGAAAGTATCATTATATTTTGAGGTTTTATATCTCTATGAATAATATAAGCATCATGTGCATGTGCCATACCATCTGTTACTTGTAACATGATATCTATTACTTCAGTAACTGATAAATGTCCTCTTTTCTTTAATACTTGTTTTAGAGTCATTCCATCTACATATTCCATTACTATATAATATTGGCCATCATCTTCTCCAACATCATACATTTCTACAATATTTGGATGACTTAAACTTGATGCTGAAAGTGCTTCTCTTTGAAATCTACGAACAAATTTTTCATCGTTTGCTAAGTCTCCTCTTAGTACTTTAACAGCAACATTTCTATCAAGGATAGTGTCATGAGCTAAATATACATTTGCCATTCCACCTTCTCCAAGTGTCTTAATAATTTGATATCTATCGTTTATTTTAGAACCTTTAACTATCACACTATTCACCACTCATTCTTGCATAAGCAATTGTAATATTATCGTTTCCCCCACGAGTATTAGCTTTCATAATTAATTTATCTACTTGCTCCTCTATATCTAATTCATTATCATTTAATACTTTTTCCATTTGTTCTACTGTTAACATATTAGTAAGTCCATCACTACATAGGAATATACCATCTACTGTACGTTCTACATCAAAAATATCCATTTCTATAGTTTCAGCTGCACCTAATGCTTTCATAAGTACATTCTTTTGTGGATGATTCTTTGCTGCACTTTCAGTTAGTTCTCCATTTTCTAGTAATATATTTACTAATGTGTGATCTTTAGTAACTTTATATAATTTGCCTTTTTTGTATACGAAACCACTTGAATCACCAACGTTTCCAAATAGTAAGAAATCATTAGTTAGTATTGAGCAAACACAAGTTGTTCCAAGACCACTTGCATCTATATGTTCTTCAGAATATTTTAATATTTTGATATTTACTTCATCAATTATTTCTTTTAACCAGATTACTGCTTCTTCTTTAGTGCCTATACTTGATAGTTCAGCAAATCTTTTGCCAAGTTCAGTTACTACTAAAGAACTAGCAACTTCTCCAGCTTTATGTCCACCCATTCCATCAGCTACTACTAATAAGTACTCATCACTCATATTTTTAATAATTGTTACTGAGTCTTCATTATGACTTCTAACTTTTCCTGGGTCAGTTTGATAACAAGTCTTCATATTTCACCTTCTTTTTATTAATGTAAATTATTTACTTTCACGTTCCATTTCGTTAGCTCTTAATTGGCCACAGGCAGCTGATAAATTACCACCCATTTCTTTTCTTATTGTTACATTTACATTATTTGATTTAAGTATATCATAAAAACTTTTTATTTTAAAGTCATTACTTCTCTTCATTGTAAAATTAGATGTTTCATTATAAGGTATTAAGTTTACATACATAAGTTTTCCCTTTACAAGATGAGCAAGTTCTTCTGCACATTTATCACTATCGTTAATACCAGCTAACATTATATATTCTATCGTTACTCTTCTATTAGTCTTTTCTATATAGTAATCTAATGCTTTCATAACCTCTTCTATCTTGTAAGCATGATTTATCTTCATTATTTTATCTCTTATTTCGTTATTAGGTGCATGTAAACTAACTGCTAAGTTTACACCTGTTTCTAAATCAGCAAATTCGTATATTTTAGGTACTAATCCACAAGTACTTATTGTTAGATGTCTTTGACCTATATTAATCATTTTATTGTTAATTACAACACTTATGAATCTTTTAACATTATTAAAGTTATCAAATGGTTCTCCAATACCCATTACTACTATAGAATCTATTCTAATATTTTCATATGTGCTTACACTTATTACTTGTCCAACTAATTCTGAAAGAGTTAAATCTCTTACTTTTTTAAGTCTTCCACTTTCACAAAATGAGCAACCCATATTACATCCAACTTGACTTGAAACACATAGGCTGTATCCATAATCATGATTCATAAGAACACATTCTATTTTATTATTATCAGATAATTCTAAAAGATACTTGTTTGCTAAAGGACTTTTTTCTACTTTAACTACTTTTAAATCATTAAAATGAAATTTTTCATTACAAAATTCTATTAACTTTTTACTAAGATTTGTCATCTTATTAAAGTCATAAACTTTCTTTTCATACATCCATTCTATTATTTGAGTAGCATTATATTTTTTAAATCCATTTTCTATTAAAAAGTTTTCTAATTCTTCTAAAGTAAAATCGTATATATTCATTTTCTTCACCTACTAAATTATATCATATTTTCATATTAAAACCATATTCTTATGAATATGGTTATTTTTAGTATCCTATTTTTTTAATTATTGTTTTTATTTCATCTTTATCTTCAACGTTAGCGCTTACGTATACAAGTGTATTTTTAACTCTACAAATATAATTATACATAGCATCAGTAGTTAATTCGTATATCTCATAATCATCAGCATTCATTGTATATTTTTTTGTTTCATCAGCATCTTGTGCTTCAAATTCTTCTTTGTATAAGCCAAATAAATCAATTGCTTGTGCTGGATTACTCAAAACATAAAAGTTAATGTTGAATGCTCCATTTGTTATGTATGCTCCTCTTTCAAGTCCTTCAATAATTGTGTCTATTTGACCACTTTCATATTCTCCAACTGTGTATTTGTCAGTATCAACAGATGATGTGAATTCTTCTATAGTTATTGCTTTCTTAGAACATCCTGTTAGCAATAACAACGAACTCATTAATACTAATACTAAAAATATTTTCTTTTTCATATATTCTCCTATTCTTAAATTCATTTTACCATGAAAAAGAAAAAAGTACCATAGGTACTTATTCTAATATTGCTTTTATTCTTCTTACTCCTGCAGATGATGCTTCTTCTTTTACTATTTTGAAGTGTCCAAGTTCATTTGTATTTTTAACATGTGGGCCACCACAAAGTTCTTTAGAAATATTATCTCCGATAGTATAAACTGTAACGATATCAGGATACTTTTCTATAAACATACACTCCGCTCCTGATTTAATAGCATCTTCTTTACTCATTTCTTCTACAGTTACAGGAAGACCTTCTTTAATCCATTCATTAACTAAATCTTCAGTTTTTTGTTTTTCTTCATCGCTTAATTTATGATCACAACTAAAGTCAAATCTCATTCTTTCATCAGTGATATTACTACCCTTTTGATGAACATCTTTATTAACAACTACTTTTAATGCTGCATTTAATAAGTGTGTTGCTGTATGATATTTAGTTTCTATTTCGCTGTTACCACTTAATCCACCTTTAAATTGACCAGCAGAAGCAGTTCTTGATAATTCTTGATGAGCTTTAAATTTTTCTTTGAATCCCTCTTCATCAACATTTAAATTTCTTTCTTTAGCAAGTTCAACTGTTAATTCAATTGGGAATCCATAAGTATCATATAATCTAAATGCAGTAGTTGCATCTATATCTTTACTATCTCTAGTAACTTTTTCAAATTCTCTTAATCCTTTTTCTAAAGTTCTATTGAATTTTTCTTTCTCATTTTTTAATACTTCTAATACAGTATTTTTATTATCAGTTAATTCACTATAATATTTTTCATATTTAGAAATAATTAATGATGCGATTTCTTGTTCCCAATTACTAGAAACATCTATTCCTAATTTTTTAGCATGTCTAATAGCACGTCTAATTAATCTTCTTAAGATGTATCCTTGACCTACATTACTTGGTTTTACTCCAGCATAATCAGCACTAATAAATACACTTGTTCTTAAGTGATCAGCTATTATTCTCATACTTTGTTCATTACCTTTATATGGTAAATTACTAATCTTACTAATTAATTCTATAACATCTTTCCAGATACTTGATTCATAGTTATCATTAACACCTTCTAGGATTGCTGTTACTCTTTCTACTCCCATACCAGTATCAACATTCTTTTTAGGTAGTTCTGTTATAGTTCCATCAATACTTTTATTGTATTGCATAAATACATCATTCCAGATTTCAACCCATCTTTCATCTTCTGTATCAAATACTTCAGGAATTGGATCATTGCTTCTCCAAAAGAACATTTCTGAGTCTGGTCCACATGGCCCTGCTTCTCCTGCTATCCAGAAGTTATCATCTACTGTTTTAGCAATTCTTTCTTTCTTAATTCCTAAACTTAACCATTTGTTATATGAAACTTCATCAAATGGAATATTATCACTTCCTGCATATACAGTTACAGCAAGTCTTTCAACTGGTATATTTAATACCTTTGTTAAAAATTCAAAACTCCATTCTATAGCTTCATCTTTAAAGTAATCACCTAATGACCAATTTCCTAACATTTCAAAGAATGTATGGTGATAAGTATCTCCGATATTATCTAAATCGTTTGTTCTAATACACTTTTGATAATCGCAAAGTCTAGTACCATATGGATGAGTTTGTCCCATTAAATATGGTATTAATGGTTGCATACCAGCTGTATTAAATAAAACACTTGGATCATTTTCAGGTACTACTGGTGCACTTGGTATTTGTTTATGTCCTTTACTAACAAAAAAATCAATGTACAAATCTTTAATATTCATATTTTTTCCTCCTTATAAAATAAAAAAGAATGGCACACAAGGAGTCATATAGACGGTACCATCCTTTAATTAACTTAATTAATGTAACGTATTTCCACGTGAGCTATTAACTCATAAGTGAAAGTAGCTTCAAATATAGTACTTATTAGTTTACACCAACCACTAACTCTCTTTAAAGTATTTTTATCCTACTCGTCTTTCAATGTATTAGATTCTATCAAAATTATTAATAAATTTCAATAGTTTTAAGTATTTTTATTGTTTTGCTGTGAAATAACCAGGTGTACTAGCAGTATCTATACGTGCATAGGTTTTGTCTACATAAGAACTATTATATGCAGTTCCATTTCCCCCTACTAAATTTGTTGCTTTATTAAACATGTTACTGCTGCTAGTTACATTATCAGTTACAAAATTACTGCTAGAATATATAGTACTAACTTTACTCGAATTAAACATATAATTCATAGTAGTTGTCTTACTTGTATCAAAACTACTTAAATCAAGTGTAGTAAAGTTAGTGTTTTCAAACATATAGCTCATATCTGTAACTTTACTAGTATTAAAACTTGTTAAATTTACTGATGTTGCTTCGCTTCCTCTAAACATATTGCTCATATCATTAACATTACTTGTATCAAAATTTGATAAATCTAAGATTAATGCCTTGCTGTTATAAAACATATGATTCATATTTGTTACTTTGCTAGTATTAAATCCACTTATATTTAGTTTGCTCGTACTTGTACTAGCGAACATCCAGTTCATATCTGTTACATTTGATGTATTGAAATTACTTACGTCTATTTCTATCGCTGATGCTCCATGAAACATTTTACTCATATCAGTGACTTTGCTTGTGTTGAAGTTGCTTACATCTAATACTGTTGCAGAAGTGTTATAAAACATATTGCTCATGCTTGTTACATTACTTGTATCAAAGCTACTTAAATCTAGTTTTTTTGCAAATGAATCGCTAAACATATAGTCCATATTAGTAACCTTACTCGTATTAAAACTAGTTACATCCACTTTTGTTGCTTGTGAACCATAAAACATATCGCTCATGTCGGTTACATTGCTTGTATCAAAACTACTTAAATCTAATGTTTGAATTTGATTGATACTGAACATTAAATTTAAATCGGTTACTTTACTTGTATCAAAATTTGTTAAATTTACTGATGTAGCCTCCGCACCCATAAACATTGAATTCATATTTGTTACATTTGAAGTATTGAATGTACTTAAATCTAGTGTTGTTGCAAGCGTGGAAGTGAACATATTTTTCATATTTGTAATATTACTTGTATTAAATTTGCTCGTATCAATTGCTGAAGCTCTACTTCTTGCAAACATGTACGCAGACGATACAACTGGTTTATTATTTATATAAGTACAAACTTCACTACTTACTTCATCAGTACTTGTTTTATTTGTGAGTTGTACTCCCCATCCGTCTGCCGTTATATTGCTCCAGCTTAGTCCTGATGATGAATTTGCTCCTTCTTGCATATATCTATAAGTATATTGGCCATTAACATATTCTACTCCTTGAGTTAATTCTCCATCAAATGTACAATTAGTTACTGCCGGAGCTATATATTCTTGTATTCCAATCTTACCTGTGAAGGTTTTGTTTTTGTTATAGTTTTGATCATAATTTTTATCATCAAATGTTATTGTTACTGTGTACTCATGTGTTATTTCTGGATCTATTGATATATTTCCTTTTATTGTACTAGTTGTTTTTGTATCACTTATTGGTACTGCTCTATAAATATCTTTGCATGTTCCACTTTCTGCTTGTGTTGTTTCACCATAATTAGTATAGCTTTTACAATTAAGTGTTACATGAAGTTCAAAGTTTTCTATTGTATTTATTAAATCTCCCCAATACAAAGAATACGTTGCATTCTTTGTGCCCACATTTTTTACCGTAATTACTTTTGAAACTGAATCTCCTGGGAATGCACCTTCTAGTTTTAATTCTGTTTCATCTTTATATTTGAGTCTTAAATCTCCTGTAGTCATTACTATATCTTTAGGAGTACCTTCTATTTCTAAACTAAAGTATGCATACGTTAGTCCTAAAATGGAAAGCAATAAAAATGTTACAGCAGAAATTACTGTTATTTTTATAATCTTATCACTTTTCATATTTTCACCTATACTAATGATAACATTTTTTAATGCAAAATAAAACTGAAAATAAAGATTTTCAGTTTATGTTTTTATTGTTGAATTGGTGTCTCAGGTGTAGTTGGTGCTGCTGTTGGAGCTGCTGGCATTTCAGGAGCTGTCATTGTTGGAGCAGCTGGAGCTGTTGGCTCTGCAACTGGTTCAGCAACTGGTTCTGCTGGTGTAGCTTCAGGAACTGCTGTCTCAACTGGAGCTGGTGCTACAGGTTCTGGTGTAGGTGCAGCCATTTCAGGAGCAGGAGTTTCTTCTTTATCTTCTATAACTAACGTTGGTCCTTCTACAGTTGCAGGATCAGGTGCAGTTGTTTCTACTGCAGCAGGAGCTTGCATTTCAGGAGTACCAAATATACTTCCTTGTTCTTCTTGAACAGATGCATCAAGATTTAATTCTTGACTTGCAGGTTCAACATTATTTAGTGAAGGTTCTTCAATAACTAATCCAGGTTCTGCAGCTGTTTGTTCTACTGCTGGAGCTGGTGTAGCTGGTTGTGCTTGAACTGGTTGTGTTGGTGCCATTCCTTGTGCAGCTTGAGCTTGAGCATCAGCATTAGGTACTGGAACTACCTCCTCATTTTTCTTTTTCTTTTTACCGTCTACTATGAAACCGATTAGCGCAAATAATAAAATTACTGCTGCTATCATAAAATATTTATAATTGTCAGCTAAAAAACTTAATATACTATCCATGGGTTTCCTCCTTATTCTTATCAATATTATTCTAACATTAATAAAATAATATTTCAACATTTTTTATTAAATTATATTCTATAGAAAGTTTTTTATTCTATTTTTAATGTTTGTCCTTTTGGTTGAATATGTATCCATGTATTACCATCATTAACTACTAATTCTTCCCCACTCATTAAAGTGTATTTTGTTTTTGAACTTCTTGAAGATTTACTCCATTTAATTTTAATAGCTTCTCCATTAGATATATAATATCCTTCTCCACTACCAATGTTTTCTAAATCTTGTCTTCCTTTTTTATCTCCTAATGAAGTGTTCTTTACTTGATATGTTATTATATTTTTGACTGTATATTGCTTTTTAGTAACTAAATCATCATGTGATTTTCCTGACATAAACATTTTATAATTCATATTTTCTTTATCATATTCATATGAAGTTGTTTGATAATCAGAATATTTTATTGTTACTTTATTTGCAGTTTTTAGAGAACTATCACTTGAATGATCTACTTTTATTGGACTATACTTTAATAATTGTTCTTCTGTAGTTGTTCTATATTTTTTTGATTTTACAACTGTATTTATTCTTTCAATTGATGTGAATGCTGTATGTTCCCATGCTCTATTTAAAGTTTTATCTCTAAAGAATCCTTTTGCATCATACATTCCATTAACATTATTAATACTAAGAGATGCTAAATCTTCTTTTGTTTGAGGTGACTGTCCATAATGTACAAATATTGCATCATTTTCCATAACGTAATCTAGAAAGTAATGTCTTGCACTTCTAACTGAACCTATTTTAGCAGTATTTTGATCTTTAAATAGTGCTATTAATCTAGTTATTCCACCCTCTGCAATTAATTCATAACCTAAATATGCATCTTGTAAACCTGCATGTGGCCAGGCTGCATGATTATTATTAATTGATACAGCATAAGGTCTACTCTTACTAGTTTCATCTATTATTTTAACTTTAAATTTTTCTACATAAATATTCCCAATATTAACACTGGATTTATTAAGTAACTTGTATAACTTTTCATTTAATGAAAGAAAATACGTTAGTGATCCTAAAATAGTGCCAACAACTATAAAACAAATAATACTTCTTAAAAACTTTTTCATATATCATTCTCCAAAATAATTATATCATGGTTTAAAATAATTTATTATACTTTATAATTTTATTTACAAAAAAAGTACTTATTTTAAGTACTTTTAGTTTATCTTTTCTAACATTTTAGCTTTTGCTTCTACTGGATTAGCTTTTCCTTTTGATTTTTTCATTACTTGTCCAACTAGATAATCTAACATATTAGTTCTTCCATTATGATAGTCTTCTATAGCTTTTGCGTTTTCACTTATTACTTCATTTACTAATGATTCAATAAGCCCTGCATCTGCTATAACTTCCATATCATATTTTTTAACTATTTCTTTTGGAGTTAAGTTTTCTTCTAACATTTTAGTAAATACTTTTTTAGCTTGATCTGATGATATTTTTTTATCATTAACAAGTGTAACTAGTTCTACTATCATGTTTGGTCTTATATATAAATCATCTATATTATTTTCTTCACTCTTATTTAATTCTCCAAGTACTCTAGTTGTAATCCAGTTACATGCACTTTTTGGATCACATTTTAGTGATACACACTCTTCAAAGTAATCAGATATTTTTTTATCTTTAGTAAGTACTCCTGCATCGTATCCAGAAAGTCCATATTCATTTATATATTTTTCTTTTCTTTCATGAGCTAGTACTGGTATTTTACTTCTTACTTCATCTAGTAATTCTTTAGTAATTCTAAATTTTGGAATATTTGGCTCTGTGAAGTATTTATAATCTATTGCATCAGCTTTGCTTCTCATATGAATAGTAGTTCCTGATTCGTCATCCCATCTTCTTGTTTCTTGTACTACTTCATCATAACGTCCAGCATCTTTAAGTTCTGATTGTCTTTTAATTTCATAGTTAATAGTTTTTCTAATAGCATCAAAACTATTTACGTTTTTAACTTCTACTTTAGTACCAAATTCAGTAGCATCTTCATCCATTATTGATACGTTTACGTCTGCTCTTATTTGTCCTTTTTTAGTATCGCATTCTGAAATATCAGTATATTCGTAAATGCTTTTTACATGTTCTAGGAAAGCTAGAGCTTCATCTGCTGAATGAAGGCATGGCTCTGTTACTAATTCTAGAAGAGGTACACCTGCTCTATTATAGTCAATTGTTGAAGTATTGTAATAGTGATCAAGTGATGCTGCATCTTCTTCTAAATGTATATCATGAATTAATACTTCTTTTTTAGTACCATTTACATCTATTTCTATTTTTCCATCTATACCTACTGGATTAAAGAATTGTGTTAATTGATATCCTTTAGGTAGATCTGGATAGTAGTAATTCTTTCTATCAAATTCCATGTATTCTGGTTGTTTACAATTAAGTATCATTGACATCATTAATGCCTTTTTAACACATGTTTTGTTTACTACTGGTAGTGTTCCTGGAAAAGCCATATCTACAGGAGCAACATTTTCATTAGCTACTTTTGAGAAACTATTTCTTGCATTTGAGAATACTTTTGTATTAGATTTCATTTCGCAGTGAAATTCTAAACCTATTACTGCTTTATATGCCATTATAGTACCTCCTTTGCTGTTTGATTTTTATATTCCATATTACTTTCAAGAGCATATGCAATATTTAAAACATTTATATCATCTTTTACTTTTCCAGTTATATTTACACCTACTGGTAAGTTATTTATAAATCCATTTGGTATAGTAATTGATGGGAAACCACCGAAGTTACCTATTTGTAAGTGATCTTCTAAAACATTATTTGAACTTGAAAGAGCATTTTTACTTCCTTCAATGAATTTAGCAGGTCCACTTCCAACTGGAAGAATTAATCCGTCATATTTTTCAAATAATTCATTCATTTTATCTACTATTAATCTTCTTACTCTTTTAGCATTTATAAAATATTTTTCTTGATTTTCTTTTTGTAGTACGTATGAACCAATTACAAATCTTCTTTTAATTAATGGTGAGAATCCTTTTGTTCTATGATCTTTCATCATAGCCATTGGGTTATCTCCTTCACCTCTTGGCCCAAATATAATACCTGTTAAGTTTGACATGTTACTTGTTGCTTCTGCGCAAGAGATAACTACGTATACACTTGGTATTGCATTTAATAATGCTTTATCTATTGATACTTCATCTACTTCTATACCTAAAGACTTACAAAGTTCAACTGTTTTATTAAAGTTCTCCATATGACTTTTTAATTCTTCACTAGGATTTTCATAGTTAGCTAAATCTACGATTTCTTTAATATAGAATAACTTTTTACCTTTAACATCTTTATTTAAATTTTTATAAAGTTCAATATTGCTTGAATCCCAAGATGTCATATCTTTAGGATCTATTCCTTTCATGGCATCTACTGCTATTGCGGCATCTTCAACGCTTCTTGATAAGACTCCTACTGTATCAAGAGAACACGCGAATGGGAAAAGTCCATATCTTGAAATCATACCATATGTTGGTTTGTATCCTACTATTCCACAGTATGCTGCTGGTTTACGAATTGAGTCTCCAGTATCACTACCTAGAGCAAATGGATAACATCCACATGCAACTGATGCTGCGCTACCTGCTGAAGAACCTGCTGTCATTCTATCTAAGTCCCAAGGGTTGTGAACTATTCCTGTGTGTCCTGTAGTACCAGTACCACCCATACCAAGTTCATCCATAACTGTTTTAGTTACACCTACTGCTCCCTTTTTCTTTAAGTTAGCTACAGCAGTTGCATCAAAGAATGGAACATAATCTTTTAATGTATTAGAACTTCCAGTTGATAAGATATCTTTAGTAGAAAAGTTATCTTTAATACCATATGGAATACCACTTACTAGTTCATCTGTTACTTCCGCTTCTTTAGCATCATCTATAATAGTAACAAAAGCATTAGTTTTATCTTGTATACTATGACATTTTTCTAAAGATTCATCTATTAGTTCTTTTGAAGTAACTTTTTTATTTAATAAATCTTCATGTAATTCTTTTATACTTTTAGTTATCATTATCCCACCACCTTTGGTACTTCTACTTCTCTACCTTCATATTGATCACAGTTTTTAAGAAGTTCTTCGATTGGAATTTCTTCTCCTACTTCATCATCACTTCTTAAATCATCTAAAACCATTTCAAATGGATAACTAAGAGGTTCAGTATCTTTAATATTTGGTATTTTATTAATTAAATCCATGTTTTTTTCTATTTCATCAAATTCTTCTTGTATATTAGTTCTTTCTTCCTCAGTTAAACCAATAAGTAATTTATCTGCGTAGTCATCTATCATTTCTTTTGTGAAATTACTCATTACTATTCCTCCTTTATCTTAATACCTAATTCTTCTAATTGCTTTGGCTCTAAAGTACTTGGACTTCCCATCATTAGGTCTTGACCACTTGTGCTTGCTGGGAATGCTTGTACTTCTCTTAGGTTAGTTTCATCTTTTATAATCATTAGTATTCTATCTATTCCAAGTGCCATTCCTCCGTGAGGTGGACAGCCATATTTAAATGCAGTGAATAAACTACTAAAACGTTTTTCTACTTCTTCTTTAGTGTATCCTACTACTTCAAATCCTTTTACTAATGAATCTAAATTACTATTTCTAATAGCTCCACTAGCCATTTCGTTACCATTACAAACGAAGTCATATTGATAAGCTAAAACTTTATCAACATTATCTTTATTATACTCTATATCTGTTTCATGAGGAAGACTAAATGGGTTATGACAGAACTCATATTTTCTAGTTTTATCATCATATTCAAACATTGGGAAGTCATTAATAATACATAATTCTATTCTATCTTTATCTATTAAATCTAATTTTCTTCCTAGTTCTATTCTTATAAGTCCTGCGAATTTTTGAGCTACTTTTAATACTTTGTTAGCTATAAAGAATACAACACTATTTTCTTTCATATCTAAGTATTTTATTAAGTCTTCTCTTTCAGTATCTGTTAAGAATTTATCAATTGGCCCTTTGAATGTTCCTTCTTTTGTTAGTGTCAAGTAACCTATTCCTGGCATACCTATACTACTAGCATAATCAACTACTTCATTAAACCATGAGTTTGATTTGTCTCCAATACCATCTACTACTATTGCTTTTATTGTTGAATTTTTAAATGGACCAAATGTGGTATCTTTTAATATATCACTTATATCTTTAATAATAAGTGGGTTTCTTAAGTCTGGTTTATCTGTACCATACATCTCCATTGAATCCATGTAACTGATTCTTCTAAATGGTTTTGGTGAAACTTTCTTGTTAGAGTACTTAGAGAATACATCATAAAATATATCACTACCTAGCTCTAATATTTCTTCTTCCTCTACATAACTCATTTCTAAATCTAGTTGGTAGAATTCAAGTGTTCTATCGCTTCTTGCATCTTCATCTCTAAAGCATGGAGCTACTTGAAAATATTTATCTAACCCACCAACCATTAATAGTTCTTTATATATTTGTGGAGCTTGAGGAAGAGCATAGAATTTACCTTTGAAGTTTCTACTTGGTACTACAAAGTCTCTTGCTCCCTCTGGACTAGATGCTGTTAAGATTGGTGTTTGTACTTCAGTAAAACTTAAATCATACATTTTATTTCTTAAATAATGAAGTATTTCACTTCTAAGTAAAATATTATCTTTTACTTTTTCATTTCTCATATCTAAGTATCTATATTTAAGTCTTATGTCTTCACTTACACTTTTACTTTCTCTTATTTCAAATGGTAGTTCATGTAGTGACTCACCTAGCATATCTAGCTTACTTACTAATAGTTCTACTTCTCCACTTTTTAATTTTTCATTTATTGTGTCTTCGCTTCTTTTTCTAAGTGTTCCTTCTAATCTTATAACTGATTCTTTAGCTAGTCCTTTAAACATTGAGTCATCGTTTGATACAGTTTGTAATACTCCACTTGTATCTCTTAGGTCTAAAAATAATACTCCTCCGTGATCTCTAATGTTTTGAACCCATCCACTAACTACTATAGTTTTGCCTACCATATCGTTTGTTATGTCACTAATCATAATTGTGCGATATTTATTTACTTTCATTTTTTCCTCCTTCTAGTAGTCGCAGTTATTAGGTGTTCTTGGATATGGAATTACATCTCTTATGTTTTCAATACCTGTTAGGTACATAATAAGTCTTTCAAATCCAAGACCAAATCCTGAGTGATAACAACCTCCAAATCTTCTTAAATTTGTATACCATTCTAAGTTTTCTCTTGGTATATTCATTTCTTTCATTCTATTAATTAATTTATCGTAATCATCTTCTCTTTGACTTCCACCCATTAGTTCTCCAGAACCTGGTACTTCTAAGTCTACTGCTGCTACTGTTTCATTATCATCATTTAATTTCATATAGAATGCTTTAATGTCTTTTGGCCAATTAGTAATAAATACTGGTCCATTAAAGTGTTCTGTAATATATTTTTCATGTTCTTTAGCGATATCTTCGCCATATTCTGGTTTAAATTCAAAGTCAACTTTAGCTTCTTTTAATAAAGTAATTGCTTCTTTATGAGTAATACGTACAAATTTACTACTTAATACTTTAGTTAATTTTTCTTTTAATCCTTTCTCTACGAATTTATCAAAGAAGTCTATTTCTAAAGGACATTTGTCCATAACATATTTAACTACAAATTTTAACATTTCTTCTTCAATATCCATTATTCCATTTAAGTCACAAAATGCTACTTCTGGTTCAATCATCCAGAATTCATTAGCATGTGTTTTAGTATTTGAGTTTTCTGTTCTCATAGTTGGACCAAATGTATATATCTTTTTGTACGCTAAAGCGAAAGTTTCTCCATGAAGTTGACCAGAGCCTGTTATATATGTTTGTTTACCAAACAAATCTTTTTTAAAATCAACTTTTTTATCTTCCCCTAAAGGAAGATTATTCATATCAAGAGTAGTTATTTTGAACATTTGTCCTGATCCTTCACAATCTGCTCCTGTTATGATTGGACTATGAAAATATACATAGTTATGACTTTGGAAGTATTCATGTATTGCTTGAGCAGCTACACTTCTTACTCTAAATACTGCATTAAATAAATTAGTTCTTGGTCTTAAGTATGCTATTTCTCTTAAGAATTCTCTTGTATGTCTTTTTGGTTGAATTGGATAATCTTCAGGTGAGTCTCCAAGTACTTCTACACTCTTAACTTTCATTTCATGGCTTTGACCACTACCTTCAGATTTAACAATAGTTCCATTTACTCTTATAGCACTACCTACTCTAATTTTACTAATACTATCAAAGTCTTTTAATTCTTTTTCATATACTAATTGTAAATTTTGAAAATAAGTTCCATCATTAAAATCAATGAATCCAAAGTTTGATTGATTTCTATTATTACGAACCCATCCTTCTAAAGTAACGTCTTTATTTTCGTACTTTAGAATGTCTTTAAATAAATCTTTTACGTCCATATATTTTCACTTTCCTTTCTAAAAAAAGAGAGATGGTACAAGGAGTCTAAAAATTAGACGGTACCATCCCTCTTATTAACTTTATTTTTATAACGGATTAACCGAGAACACTTACTATTACTTCAATGTTCCACTCAGTGGTGTTATTCATATATATAGTTTTATTAGTTCACACCCTCCACTAACTCTCTTTAAAAACATTTACATATTACTTCTCCACATCAAAGATTTATGGGTCAATTATACTACTCATTCATTTTTTTGTCAAACATTTAAAAAGAAGTAACAAGTACTTCCTTATTTTCTATTATCCAAATAATAAACCTAAACCCATTGCTAATAATGCTGAACTCATTGCATTTACAAAAAATGAGAGAATAGCAAATGTTATTTTAAAGAATTTATCATTTTTTGTTTTTATCGCTGCAACTAGATAAACGATTGAAAATATATAAGTGATAATACTTAATGGCCAAAGCATAACATTAAAATATCCACATACGATGGTATTACTTAAAAATATTGTTTCGCTATCTAAATAAATTAAATGTGATAATAAGCAAGTTATCATAACAATATTTAAAAACATTAGTATTAATAAAGTGTTTCTAACAATATTTTCAATATCATATGTTTTTAGTTTCTTCATTATTTTTTTCATAGCCTACCTCCTAGCAAAATAATATCATATATATTACTTTTTAATCAAGCATTTGACATCTAAGTATAAAGTTTTCTCTACTTTTATAACTATAGATAAAATATATAAAAGTTATGGTGAATAAAATTATATTTATGATTAGAAGTATGTTACCATCTTGTATTATTTGCCATGTATATATATCTTGCATAGTACAGTTTTCAAATACAACATTAAATTGTTTTAAAAGTGTCATACCCACAAATATAGTAATAAAATAATTAAGTAGATAATTTATGATACAACTTATTAATATACATTTTTTATAGCTTTTTATATTTTTTAGTAAAACTAAGCCTATGTTTATTATTGCTGCAGTGTTAAAAATAATAATTAAGAAATAATAAATATACATTTTATAATTAGTATAAAAAGATAACATATTACTTCCTAGCTGGCTCAATCCTATATCCATTAGTGGATTATAATTAAAGTTAGACATCTTAACTGAAATTAAACCATATATTACTAGAATAAATATTACTAGAAATATATATTTATATGACTTTAATAATATTCTTTTAACATAACTTTTATACTTATGATTTTCTAAATACTTTTTGATGTATTCATCGTTATATTCTAAGTTGAGCGAATACAATATTGGATATAAAATTACTAGTGGTAACAGATAAAATATTATTATTTTGTTTATACCTGTTCCTAGTAAATATCTATAATAATAAAAGAAACTTCCTTGTTTTATATTTTTATCTAATGCTTCGCAGTAATATTTATCTTCTTCTGTTAGATCATCTATATTATTATTTTTACATATTTCACTATTAGATTCTATATCTTTATTCATATAGTCTTTTATTATCCTATTGCTTTTAATGCTTCCTATACTTAGTAGAAGTATCAAAAATAGTATTACAAAATAAACAATTATATTTTTCTTCATAGTATACCTCATATAATTATTATAATTAACACTACTAATAGGATTAATAAAGGTATAATCCATTTATGAATTAGTATTGAATCTCTTACAGCATGAAAGTGTGAACCAGAATTATTATCTTCATATATAGTAGCTATATCTATACATTTAAAATTTATTTTATTTTTTGCTAAGTTATAAAGAAAGTTCATTTCATACTCATATCTACTTCCGCTTGTATTTAAGCAAAGGTCTTTATATTTAATATTTATTCCTCTTAAACCTGTTTGTGTATCTTTTAGAGTGATACCAGTTTTAATTTTAAAAACAAGTGATGAAAATTTATTTCCAAACTTACTAGTAAATGGTACATTCTTTTTATTAAAGTTTCTTGTACCTAATACAATATCACTATTTAATAATTCTTCTTTAACTCTTAAAACATCTTTTGGACTATGTTGAAGATCTGCATCTACTGTTATGAATGCATCAGTATCTTTTAAATTTTTTATTGCTGTTTTTAAGGCTTCGCCTTTTCCTTTGTTAACATCATGATAAATGATTTTTACATTAGAAAGTTCTTCATATATCTTTTTTGTTTCATTTGTACTTCCATCATCAACTATTAAAATATCATTAAAATCTTTTTGAAGAGCACTTACGAGTTTTATTAACTTTTTAGTTGGATTATATGATGGAATAATAATAGTTACTTTCATATTATTCTCCTAGTAAATTCTTTAATTTTTCCTCTAATTCTTCTTTCTTAAATGGTTTTGCTAAATAGTCTGTAAATCCGGCTTTTAAATATTTGTTTCTTGAAGTTGATAAAGCATCTGCGGTAAGAGCTATTACTTTAGTATTAAAATTCTTATTAGATTTTAATTTCTTTAATGTATCTACTCCATTTATATCTGGCATCATTATATCCATAAGTATTAGATCATATTGTTCACCATTATTAATTTTATCAATACATTCTATTCCTCTTTCACAAGTATCTAATTCTATATTATAAATCTTTAATAATCTTTTTAAAATTCTATTATTTAATCTATCATCATCTACTAGTAATACTTTTTTATTATTAAATTTAGTTGTATTTGTTTGTTCTACTATTTCAAGTTCATTCTTTATTTTTTGAGGTATATTTATAGTAAATACACTTCCACTTCCATAATAACTATTTACAGTTATTGTTCCATTTAATAAATTAACCAAGTCTTTGGAAACTAATAAACCAAGTCCATCTCTATTAACATCACTATTGATATCATTATCTATATCATTACCATTAAATATCTTATTTAGATCTTCTGATTTTATACCGATACCTGTATCCTTTATTTCGATGATTAAATTACAAATATCATTATTTAAAGTACTATTTATAGTTAAAGAAATACTACCTTTATTAGTATATTTAAATGAATTATCTAAAATATTATTTATTATTTCTTTTATTTTAGTTTTATCACCAAATAAATTAGATGGTGTGTTATCAGAAACTGAATACTTAAATACTACATTTTCTTTGTTATATTTTTTAGTATTCATTTTTATTAATTTTTCAACTACATCTCTAATATCATAATTCTTTTCTTTTAAGTCATATATTTTATTTTCAATTTTATTTATATCAATAACATTACCTACGATATCAAGTAATGAATTTGATGAATCTATAATATCATTCAAATTATCTTTTAATTCTTGTGGTAAATCATATGATTTAATTTCATCTATTGAAGATATAATTGAAGTAAGTGGTGTTCTTAATTCATGACTTATATTGCTTAAAAAATCTGTTTTATTTGTATTTGCTTTTAATGCTCTTAATCTTAAATTATTAATTATTTCATATTCTTTTAAGGCTGGATTTTCTATTGTTAAGAAAATTAGATAAGTTACAAATAATAATATTGTTGTTACTATATTTAATTGATATTTAATTTCTAAAAATGATACTATTGTTAAAATGATAAGTGCTACATAAATATAATTTGCTTTTATTGTATTAATTATTTTATTGCTTAATACTGTTCTTATATATAAAACAGAAAGCATACATGTAATTAAAACTTTTAAAAAGTTAATAGCATTCCCACTTAAAATTATTCTATTTGTGTATGTGATATTTAGTGGTAGCATTATTATTGCTACTGAAGATGTTACTGTTAAAAGTGCATACAACATCATTATTTTTTTATTATATTCATCATCTTTTTTACTTAATAAAAATGTATAAACACTAAAGATTGATGACCAACATATAATGAATATTAAATATAATTTTGTATATATTTCTAATATTATATTATTTACCGCTGTTGTGCTTAAAAAGTACATTACAAGTTCTAGTATATAACCTACTAATAAACTTAATGTCAATATAAAATATGTACTATTGGATAGTAAGTTATTTTGTTTTTTTATTTTAAAAACTAATATTAAAAGTAATGTAAACATTATACCTGTTATTATATATATTGTATTCATATTTAACCTCTATTCTAGTTAATTATATCATAATAAATAAAAAAGATATAGAAGTATATCTATATCTTTTTATGGCATTGGTGCAACTTCAGGAGTTTCCGCTCTGTTTTCTCTTTCCTCTCTATTGTTAGATTCATCACACTTAATATCTTTGTAATAACCAACATCATTTGCTGTAGTTTTATCAACTATACTATAAGTTTCACTATTTAGTTTTAAAGTATTATTTTCAACTATATAATTATTTGTTGTTTTAGTTGAATCTTTTTTACACATATTTTCATCATAAGATTTATCAATAATAACTTCTATTGAATTATCATTTACTGAGTATGTACCACTAGAAACTTCACATGAATAATCACATTTAGCAAAATATAAAGTTCCATCTTTTCTTAATAATAATTCTTTCTTTATATTTCCATTTTGATACATATAATATGTATCTTCTTTTAGATAAGTTTTGTTTTTATCATTGTTACTGTTATTACTATTATTGTTATTTGTATTTTTGTTATTACATCCTGATAAAAGTAAAATCATTATTAATAAAATACCTATATTTCTTTTCATATCATCACCTATTATAAATTATAACAAAAAGAATTCCAAAAAGGAATTCTATATTTTAAATTCTTCGAAAAAATCACTCATTGTTAATTGACTTTTAGTTTCTTTCTTTTCTTTTTTAACTTCTTCAGTCTTTTTTTCTTCTTGTTTTTCTTCTTTTGGTTCATTGATTTCTTCGTTATTTATTTTTATTTCTTTTAGTTTAGTAACTACAAATATATCTTCTATATTCTTTTTAGTTATTGTGCTTCCTACACTTTGTTTGTCCATTATATTTATATCGCTTGATTTCATATAACCTATGTCTCCATCAAGTATTCCAAATATAGTTTTAGAACTTGTATTGAATCCCTTAAATAAGTTATATGTTTTAGTTTTAGGACTCTTTATGATAGATGAACCTTTTTTAGCTCTTGTTGTTTTTGGTATTTCATCTATTTTTACTCTTTTAGCAGTATTTCTATCTGTGAATAATGTTACATATTCTTTTGAATTACTTACTACGAATGCACTAATTACTTCATCTTTATCATTTAAATTAATAGATTTAACTCCACTAGTTCTAAGACCAACTACTGGTATTTCGCTTGTATTATATTTCAAAGCATTGCCTTCTTTAGTTATAACTAGTGTTTCTTCACCATCATTTTTATTAACAGATATTAGTTCGTCTCCATCTTTTAACTTAAACATTGTGATAGGTTTAGTGTATCTTGATACTTCAAAGTCTTTAAGTAACATTCTTTTTACCATACCAAGTTTAGTAAATGCTGTAATAACTGTATCATCAAATTTAGCTACTCCGATAGATTTAACTATCTTTTCTCCATCACTTACTTTAATGTAATTTGAAATATGACTACCAACATCTTTATATTTAGCTTCTTGTATTTCTCTTACTGGTAAGAATAAATAGTTACCTAAGTTTGTAAATAATAATACAGTATCTATATTATTAATCTTATAGAAGCCTTCAATGTAATCGTTTTCTCTTACTCCTGGATATTCATTATTAGTCATATTATATGATTTTAATGATACTTTCTTAACATATCCATTATTAGAGACACAAACTATAAAGTCTTCTTTACTAATCATATCTAGTGTATCTATTTTGATTTCACTTACTTCATCTTTAATAGTTGTACGTCTAGGATCAGCAAATTCTTTCTTAATACTTCTTAGTTTGTCTTTAATAACACCCATTAGTTTTTCTTCACTAGCAAGTATTTCTCTAAAGTAAGCTATTTCTTTTGTAAGAGCATCAAATTCATTTTTAAGTTCTGTAACATCAGTATTAGTTAATTTATATAGTTGCATCATTACGATTGCTTCTGCTTGTGCTTTAGTGAATTCATATTCATGCATTAAGTTTTCTATTGCATCACTCTTATTTTTACTTTTACGAATAGTTTTAATTACTTCATCTAGTATATCAAGTGCTTTTATAAAGCCTTCAATAATATGTATTTTCTTTAAGTCTACATCTAAATCAAATTTTGTTCTTTTAGTTACTACTTCTTTATTATGAGCTATGAACGCATCTAACATTTCTAGAATACCTAGTGTTTTTGGTGTTCTATTAACTATAGCTACCATATTAAATGCATAGTTTGTTTGTAAATCTGTATTTTTAAGTAAGTAGTTTATTATTAAATCTTTATTAGCATCTTTCTTTAAATCTATTACTATTCTAAGTTCATCATTTTTATCAGATTCATCACGTACTTCAACAATACCATCTATTTTTTTATCAAGTCTTATTTCTTCAATCTTACGAATTATGTTACATTTTAATGTATCATATGGTATTTCAGTTATTACGATTTGGTCTTTACCTTTTACTGATTCAAATGAATATCTTGCCTTTACTACAACTTTTCCTTTTCCTGTAGTGTATGCTTTTATAAGTGCATCTTTTCCTTCTACTATACCTCCGGTTGGGAAGTCTGGACCTTTTACGATATCCATAATAGTATCTAGTCTACAGTTTGGACTATCTATTCTTTTAATAGTAGCGTCTATTACTTCACCTAAGTTATGTGGTGGGATATTAGTTGCATAACCTGCGCTTATACCAGTTGAACCATTTACTAAAAGGTTTGGAAAGTATGCAGGAAGTACTGTTGGTTCATAACTATAATCATCGAATGTAAGAGCCATTTCTACTGAATCTTTTTCTATATCTTCTAAAAGTATATTACTTATTTTGGCTAGTCTTGCTTCAGTATAACGCATTGCGGCTGGTCCATCACCATCTATTGAACCATTATTTCCTTGCATATCTACAAGTATTACTCTTTGTTTCCATTTTTGACTAAGTCTTACCATCGCATCATATACTGATGTATCACCGTGTGGATGGTAGTTACCTATAACGTTACCTACAGTCTTTGCTGATTTTCTTGTTTCTTTGTCATAAGTATTTTTGTCTTTGTACATTGAATAAAGTATTCTTCTTTGTACTGGTTTTAGTCCATCACGAACATCTGGAAGTGCTCTATCTTGAATTATGTATTTAGCATATCTACCAAAACGTTCTCCCATTATTTCTTCAAGGGCAAAATCATTTATCTTTTCTATAATTGTTGTTTCTTTTTCTTTAGCCATTATTTACCCCCTTTATAATCATCTTCAAGTGTGAATTCTACATTTTCTTCTATCCATTCTTTACGTACTTCTGAGTCATCTCCCATTAGGACTCCTACTCTTTTTTCAGCTAATGCTTTATCATCTATTTTGATCTTAACTAGTGTACGAGTAGCTGGATCCATTGTTGTTTCCCATAATTGGTCTGCATTCATTTCACCAAGTCCTTTGTATCTTTGGATAGTGTATTTTCCTTTAAATGTATCTTTGAATTCATTTAATTCTTCGTTTGTATTTATATATTTTTTATCTTTACCATATTTAACTAAGTATAGAGGTGGTACTGCTATATATAGCATTCCATGTTCTATTAAGTCTCTCATCCATCTATAGAAGAATGTAAGAAGTAATGTTTGGATGTGAGCTCCATCATCATCGGCATCGGTCATTATTATGACTTTTCCATAGTTTGATTCAGTATAGTCAAATTCTGCTCCTACTCCTGCTCCTATAGCGTGAACTATTGTATTTATTTCTTCATTTTTGAAAAGGTCTGCTACCGTTGATTTTTCACAGTTAATTATTTTACCTCTTAGTGGTAGTATTGCTTGATGACGTTTGTCACGACCACTTTTTGCTGTACCACCGGCACTGTTTCCTTCAACTATGAATAATTCGTTTTTATTATATTCTTTACTTTGAGCAGGTGTTAGTTTACCAAGTAGTACTTTCTCACGACCGCTCTTACCTTTTCCAGCTCTTGCTTCTGCTCTTGCTTTTCTTGCTGCCTCACGAGCTAGTTTACTCTTTAGAGCTTTATCCATTATAGCAGTAGCTGCTTCTTTGTTTTCTTCTAAGTAATAAGATAGTTTTTCATATACTATGCTTTCTACTACTGTTCTTGCTTGAGGAGTTCCTAGTTTACCTTTAGTTTGTCCTTCAAATTGTAATAGATTTTCTGGTATTTTTAAACTTATTATTGCTGTTAAGCCTTCACGAGTATCAGTACCATCTAGTCCATCTTTGCTCTTTAATAAATTATTACTTTTAATATATTCATTAAATACTTTAGTAAGTGCTGTTTTATATCCTACTTCGTGACTACCACCATCTACAGTTTTAACATTATTAACAAATGACATTATATTTTCATTATATGTATTTGTGTACTGCATAGCGATATCTACTTCAATACCATTCTTTTCACCACTAAAACTTATTGTTTTATGTAGTGGTTCTTTTCCTTCATTTACGTATTCTACGAATGATACAAGTCCATTGTCATAACTAAATACACTATGTTTATCATCTTCTTCATCGATAACTTCCATAGTTAATCCATTTATAAGGAAAGCACTCTCTTGCATTCTTTCACATATAGTTGTGTAACTAAATCTAGCATTTCCAAATATTTCTTCATCTGGGAAGAATTCAACTGTAGTACCAGTTTGTTTAGTTGTACCTATTTGTTTTAATTCTTTATCTACGTGTCCACCATTTTTAAATGATATTTCACATATTTTGCCTTCTCTACATATAGTTACTTTCATCCATTTAGATAATGCATTAACTACTGAAGAACCTACACCATGAAGACCACCAGATACTTTGTAACCATCTGTTTCGAATTTACCACCTGCGTGTAATACAGTATAGATTACTTCTGGAGTTGATTTACCTGATGAGTGTTTTCCAATTGGTACTCCACGTCCTTCATCACTAACCCTAACACTACCTGTTTTAGTAAGTGTTACTGTTATTTTTTTACCATAACCATTGATAGCTTCATCTATTGAGTTATCAACAATTTCCCATACTAAATGATGAAGTCCTCTCTTATCAGTACTTCCTATATACATACCAGGTCTTTTACGTACAGCTTCAAGGCCTTCTAATATTTTAATTGATTTTTCATTATATTCTGCCATAATCACCTAATCTCCATCTCATATTATACAAAAAAAATTAAAAAGTGTAAACTTTTACTTTACACTTTGTTTTACTATTACTTAACTTTATAACTCAATAAATTCTACTTCATCTTTTTTATCAAGCTCTGATGTGAATTTACTTGGTTGTTTTTGTTCTTCTTCTTTTTCTTCTTTAACTGGTTCTGGTGGTGCTACTTGTTCTATTGGTTTAAACATATCTTCTTGTGGTGTAGCTTGCTTTAATTTTTCCATACCAAGAATATCTATCTTAGCTGCTTTATATGGAGCAACTTCTTCCATCATTTCAATATTTGATTTGAATATTGAATCTACTTGAGGTTTTTCTTCTATTGGTGCACTATTTTCTGCTTTTATTTCTTCTTGTGTCATTAAGTTTATACTTTCACCTTTAGCATTATCAAGTGCTTTAAAATATTCTTCATCATTTAATTTATATTGTTTGTTTCCTAATGCTAGTATTGGATAAAAAATTATTGGTAAAACTACTAATCCAATTTTAAAAAACTTTGAAGTATTAAATGCTGAACCTAATCTATAAAATAATATAGAAAGTACAACTACGTTTACTACTGGAACAAAAAACAATATTCCCAGAAATGTAGATGTTTCAGTTATTTCTAATAAGGTAAATAAATTTAATACTGGATAAAATGCTGTTGATGGTTTTTTTGAAGCTTTTTTAAAAACTTTACTACCTCCTACCATTACTAATACAGATCTAGTAAAGGTTAAACATAAAAGTATTATGCAAATTGTTACTAAAGAATTCACTGTTGAGGTTTCAACTACCATAATTTTTCCTCCTATTTTCATATATAATGATACAATAATTCATGATTTTTTGCAATAATTAATAGATTTTAGCAAAAATATTGATAAATTTGTAAAAAAAGTGTTGCATTATTGTAAAAAATACTGTATTATTAAGTAGTCAGCCGATTAAAGTGGCGAAAAGGGGCCTGTAGCTCAG
Source organism: bacterium (assembly GCA_963645885.1). GTDB lineage: Bacteria > Bacillota_I > Bacilli_A > RF39 > UBA660 > CAG-1000. The sequence goes on from CAVIUL010000003.1 coordinate 30,908, forward strand.
CTGGTTAGAGCGTTCGTCTGATAAGCGAAAGGTCGATGGTTCAAGTCCATTCAGGCCCACCATTTTATATTATGGCCCGTTGGTGAAACGGTTAACACACACGCCTTTCACGCGTGCATTTATGGGTTCAAATCCCGTACGGGTCACCATTTGAATATTAGTTCTCATTTGAGAACTTTTTTTATGCCATTTTATAAATGGTATATAGTATATATAATAAAAAAGAAATGTAATTATTACATTTCTTTTATTGTTTTAACTAAATCTTCTATTTTAACTAACTCTTGATTTCCAGTTATCATATCTTTTAAAGTTACTGAATTCTGTTTTAATTCATCTTCACCAATAATGATAACTTTATCAATGTTTTCTCTATTAGCAGTATTCATTGCTTTTTTAAGTTTTATATTATTTAATTCAGTTAATACTTTGTATCCATTTTCTCTTAACATATTTGATATTTCAAATAAGTTTTTATCATTTGTGAATGCATATACATACACATCATATTTCTTTAATGATTCTGACCATTTTTCTTTTAATAATGCATATATTGGTTCTAAACCAAATGACATGCCTATAGCTGGATATTCTTCTCCGTTGTGTAAGAATTTAGTTATGATATTATCATATCTTCCTCCACCACCTAGAGCTGACTTGAATTCTCCAGTTCTGTCAAATACTTCCCATACGCATCCAGTATATATTTCAAGTCCTCTTGCTAAGAATGGTGTGAACTTACATAAATCTAATCCTAAATCTATGATTAATTTATTTAAGTCATTTAGTTCTTTTAATCCTTCATTTAATAATTCTATATTACTATTTTCTAATTCTTTAGTTAATTCTTCTAGATTTAATTTAAAATATTCAAATACTTTATCAACATTTTCTTTTGAAGTGCATGCTTCTAGTTCTTCTTCAATATCTTCTCTTTTTAGTTTATCTAATTTATCAACTAAAGTTATGAACGCTCCTACGTTTTCTTTAGGTACATTACAATATTCTAAAAGTCCACTTAAGAATTTTCTGTTGTTATATCTTATTTCTACATCTATATCAAATTTCTTAAATGCTTCTTTAGTCATCATGAAGTATTCTATTTCTGCATAAGGTGACTCTGTTCCACAAGCATCTACATCACATTGATAGAATTCACGTGCTCTTCCTAGTTTAACTGGACCATCTCTAAATACTTTACCTATTTCATATCTTTTAAATGGTAATATTAATCCTTTGTTCATACCAATTACTTTTGAGAATGGTACTGTTAAATCATAACGTAAGCCTATATCTCTAAGTCCTTGATCTTTAAATTTATATACTTCTTTTAATATTTCTGCTCCACCTGCATATTTACTTGCTAGTAAATCATAATAACATAATATTGGTGTCTCAAGTGGTAAGAAACCATATTTTTCAAATGTACTCTTTAAAGTATCAGTGATTTTATTTCTAATGATTTGTTCTTCTGGTAAAAAGTCACTGGTACCTTTAAGATTCATTAATTTAAAATCTTCATTCATTATCTACTTCTTCCCTCACTTATCTTCTCTTCATAAATTGAACCATTCATATAGTTCATATATAATTTTTGATTATAATTTTTCTTAAATTCTTCTTCAATAATTATTAATTTAGTAAGTAGTGCTTTATATTCACTTACTTTCATATATTCTTTATATTTTTTAATAACTATTCCTTTTAATTTATTAATTTCATCTAGTACCATACCTACGTCGCCTTCAGTGGTATCTTCATCATTTAAAATACGTAACATAAATTTAATAACTTTATCTATTTTTTTATTTATTCTTTGTTTTATATAGGCATCTCTTAATTCTGGATCAACTAGTACTACTCTTTTTGCTTTGATAGTTAGTCCTGGAACACCATTTTTAGGTTCGACTCCAAGACCTACCATATTTACACTATAGTATACTAGTTTCATATCTTTGCCATTTTTTTCTATTACGTATTTCATTTTACCACCCTATAATAAATCGTCTCTATATTCCTTTGTTATTCTTCTTCTTTCGCTTTCCCTATATTCATTAATAAGTTTATGGTTACCATTAACTAGTACTTCAGGTACTTCCATTCCTCTAAAGTTTCTTGGTTTAGTATATACGGGATAATCAAGTAAGTTATCATTGAAACTTTCAAATTCTAAACTTGTACTTGTTATAACTCCGTCTATTAGTCTTACTACTGAATCAGTTATCATCATTGATGGAAGTTCTCCACCTGTTAAGATGAAGTCTCCGATTGATATTAGTTCATCTGCTAAAGTGTATATTCTTTCGTCAAATCCTTCATAGTGTCCACATATGATTATTAAATGTTTTTTATCTTTTAGTTCATATGCTTTCTTTTCATTATATGTTTTTCCTCTAGGTGTTAAAAGTATTACATGTGAGTCCTTTGTTCTAATGCTTTCTACTGCATTAAATACTGGTTCACACATCATAATCATTCCACCACCACCACCAAATTGATAGTCATCAACTTGGTTATTTTTATATGGTGTATAATCTCTAATATCTATTATATTTATTTCTACTTTTCCTTTTTCAATGGCTCTTTTCATTATACTTTCTGTTAAGAATCCATCAAACATATGAGGAAATAGTGTTAATATGTCTATTTTCATAAGAACACTCCTATATCATGAAAATGTATTTCTTTATTTTGCTTATCTATTTTAGAAATGAAGTCTTTATTAAATGGAATAAGTTTATCATTAACTCTTATATTCTTATTACCATTATCTTCTCTATATTCAGTTATATTTCCTACTAAAGAATTATCATTATAAACTTTCATACCAATTAATTCTTCAGCTAAGATTTCATCATCACTTAAATTTAGATCTTCTTCATTTATAAATACACTTGCACCTTTATATTTAATAACATCATTAATATTATCTATCCCAACGAATTTAACCATATCATATTGTTTATGTCGTCTATAGGTTTCAATTGTTTCTTCTGTTTTTAAATGTCCTACATACAATTTGAATCCTTTAGTAAATACTTTATTTTTGAATTCAAAATTACTTAATATTCTTATTTCGCCCTTAAGGGCATGTGTATTAGTCACCTTTCCTATATATATAAATCTCATAATAATTCCCCTTTATTTATATAAATGATATAAGACTATTGATGCTGAAACTCCTACATTTAAGCTTTCACAAGCAGGGTTCATATCTATTCTAATTATTTCATCACACATACTTAGAATTTCTTCTCTTACACCATTACCTTCGTTTCCAAATATTATAGCAAATTCCTCTGTTTTTTCAAGTTCTTCAAGAGATTTTGATTTTTTTAGAGAAGTTCCTACTACTTTTATATGTTTTTCTTTTATTTTGTTTATTATTTCTTTTAATTCACCAATAACTATATTTGTATTATATATCATTCCACCAGTACTTCTTAATACTTTTTCATTATATGGACTTACTGAATCTTTTGAGAAAATAACAGTATCTGCATCAAATGCAACACTTGATCTTATAATAGTTCCTGCATTACCTGGATCTTGTATATTATCAAGTATTACTATTTTATTTCCGATATCATTTGTATTATGAATCTTTGAAACACCTAAAAGTCTTGGAGTACTTTTTAAATCACTTATACTTTTCATAACTTCTTCAGTTACATAATCATAGCTAAAGTCATAATTACAATTAGAACCTTCTAAAACATATAGTTCTACTAACATATGATTTTTTATTGCTTCTTCTATTAAGTTTTCTCCTTCTATTACAAATAATCCTTTTTCTAAAGAATATTTTTTAGTTAGAAGTTTTCTTATTTCTTTTATTCTATTATTATCTTTAGATGTAATAAACATGTTATTCCTCCTTTAGCACTTTAGTGTTTTCTTTATAATTTGGTTTGTATTTTTTAACATAATTCCAGAAGTTTTTAGAATGATTAAATTCTAAGAAATGACATAATTCATGAATAATAACATAATCTATTTCATCTATACTATATTTAATTAATTCTGAATTTAGTTTTATAAGTTCTTGTCTTTTATTGCAATAACCCCATTTTCTTTTCATTTTACCAATCATTACTTTTGGATAAGGAATATCTTCCTCAAATAAATTATAACATATTTTTACTCTCTCATTAAAGATTCTTTCGCATTCATTCTTTAGAAAAGTATTTAAATATGTTTTATTTTTAACAAATACTTGGTTACCTACGAATTCTATTTTAGAAACTGTATTTAGTACTACTACGTCATAATTGTTGCCTAGGTAATAGAATTCTTCATTCTTTTTTTCTTTTCTTTGTACAGTCTCATTCATTCTGATAATATCATCTTCATTTTTTTCTATAAAAGATTTAATCATAGAGTTAGTAACAAAATAATTACAAGTAATATATATACCATCTTTTTTTACTCTTAAGTACATATTCTTATTATTTTTTCTAGTTATAAATACATTAAATGTTTGATCCTTTATAGTTATTTTCATACTGTAACCTCTAGATGATATTATATCATTTTTTATTGCATTAAAAAAGCATTCGTATGAATGCTTTAAATTACATTGTAGTTTCTGGAATAACTTCCGGAGCTGTTTCAACTATTGTTGGTGCTTCCGGTACAGTTTCTTCTACTACTGGAGCTTCTTCTTCTACTAAGTCTAAACTTGTTGTAGTTTCTGTTTCTCCATTATCTTCTATAGTAGTGTTTGCTGTATCTTCTGTTTTTTCTTGTTCTTTCCATTTAGCTACTAATTCATTATCAGTATTATCTTCTGGCTTGTAATTTTCATCTACGTCAACTAATATTTCGTTTCCTTCTTCATCAGTTTCTTTAGTTTGCCATCCATCAAATACTTTTTCTAATTCTTCTACTGAGTCACCGACTTCAATAGTTTCATTTTCTCCTAATTTAGCTTTAGCATCTGATAGTCTTATTTGACCTTCAAGTGCTTCTTTAACTTCATCAGGTACTACTTCTTTAGCGTTTGGATTAGTTTTATCAACTTTTACAAAGTATGTTGGAGCTTTAATTCCTACTTCATCAGGTGTTGGTAAATTATAATCACCTAAGTCTTCAGTAGTCATACCTACAGTTACTAGTTCTCCTTCGCTTTCGTAAATTACTTTAGCTGTTCCAACTACCATATATAAATCAATATCACTTGTAACAGTTATTTTTTGATATGGTTGATATTTAATAACTTTACTATCTTTACTTGTACTATAACCAAGTAATTTCATACCTTCTGGAGCTAACCAACCATAATCCATCAATTCTACTTGATTATTTTTTTGACTACTAACTGAAGCAACCATACTAACCGTGCCATCACTTCCATGGTATCTTACTTCATACTTTTCAGCTATTTTAGCATATAGATAAATTTCATTATCTGAGTTTGCTATATTTACTAGGTTTCTTCCTAAGTATTCAACTTTTTCACCACTAAAGTCAGGTGTTGTATACCATCCTTCAAATAATCCAGTTTCAAGTTCTGCGTCACTTAAAGCAACTTTACCACTCTTAATAGTATATTCTTTTGGAGAAGTTGTTTCTCTATCATAAATAATCTTATAAGTAGTGAAACTACAACTAGTATATACATTTGTATTTTGTGTTATTGTTTTATTGAAATCAAATTCGGTAGTTAACTTTTCATCACTATAATATTTACATGAATCATATCCATATGGTACATATGGTGTTACTTTACCATCTTTAGCTTCAACTGTGTAAACACTATCTTCATCTAATAAATTGAATGATACTACATATGTTTCTTCTTCATCTGTTTTATTATTAGTATTATCATTTGATTTAGTAGTTACTTTCTTTATAACAGTAGTCTTTGTTTCCTCCTTCTTGTCTTCATCTTTTTTGTTGTTGTCTGGAACTACTATATCATCTTTTGGTTTTACTGGATCTTTATCTTCAGTTTTCTTATCGCAACCAACAAGAAGTCCTATAATAGTACCAATAATTACTAGAATAGCTATTGCTATAAATATGATTACTCTGTTATCATTTTCTTCTTCCATGAACTTTTCATCATTTTTTACAGCAGGGCTTTTCTTAGTAACTTTCTTACTATCTTTCATTTAACCCTCCCTTGTATCAAGCTTTACGCTTTCTACTCTCATAATCATTATATATTTTATGTTAATGTAAATCAATAGT
>CAVIUL010000004.1:0-36121 GCA_963645885.1 bacterium
ACCTCCACCTTGATATGGTAAGTCTGAGTACTTTGTACTACCATCTCCGATTTTTAATTTACCCGTATCAATTTCAAAACAAGGTTCTCCTACGGATGGAACTGGATTATTTGTAGCCCAATTAGTTGATGTATCACGTCTTAATTGTATTCTAGTCATTACGCTTCAATCTCCTCTCCGCTTTGCTCAGTCGTCTTAATTGACTCCCCATTAGCTTTTTTAAATAAATTATCTAATTGTTCTGAAGTTACACCAAAAACACCACATAATTGGTCTAATAATGGGTTACCTCTATAAACTGCATTACAGAATTGTAATTCAATTGCTACTTGTGGATTGCTATCCATTAATGATTTAATAGCAGACCATTCAATACCCAAATCCTGTGTACAAGCTAAAAGAAAGTCTCTTGGTGTCATATTCAACATAGAAACTCTTTCTTTTTCTTTTTGCACAACTTCTTCTGGTGTAAGATATTGACCTTCTACCATTTGATAATCAATATCCGTTTCTTCAATAGTTAACCCAGACATCATTAAAGTTTTAGCTTCAAGACCTTCTTTTGTTTCGTCTGCTAGAACTATTAAATCTCCTTGTTTAGCTATAAACATAAAACAAAATCCTCCTTTTGTTAAAATGTAATTAATTCGTTTTATATTTTTATTGTAACAAGTGTTCTAATAAAAACAACTGTTATAATATCTTATATTTTTATTGTAACATAAAATAAGAGGGATTTTAACCCCTCTTATATCTTTTTATGCGGTCACCCAAAACCATATTGTTCCAAGTATACCCCAAGCCATCATTAACACTATAAGCTGTTCTTCGGTTAATTCTACCATATTCACCTACTCACATAAATATAATGTCATTTGGAATGTTATTGTTTCTCCTGCGTTAATTGTTACAGGTTCATCAAGTGGTTGTACAGCTACAAGAACTACTCCTGAACCATACGCATTTTCTACTGTAGTAGCACCAGAAGAGCTAGTCCCATCTAAAGAAGCCCCTGAAAATACTAAACCGAGAGTTTTAACGGTTATAGTTGAACCTGTACTATTTGTATAGCTTTGTTTTATAACTTTTCTAGGCCTATCTGAGCCAGAAGTTGTATCACTAACATATCCAAAATTTCTCAGCTGTGGGGTTGAGTCTGGAATAATATCTTTAAAAGGCATTGTATACATATCTTTATTAGGTGTTACTTCGTCCTCTGAGATAATTATTCGGAGAAAGCTTGAAGTTGTCCAGTTATTATTAGTACCGTAGGAAATTAAGAAGTCGTAACCAGAATAAATACTTGAAGTGTAAGTATTATCTGGCATACACTTTACTTCCTCTTGTCCATAAGGATAACTATTATTGTGGCGGAATAAACATCCTCTTACTAAGTTACGCAATATCATTATATTCTCCTCCTGTTGTTTCACCATTATATTGAGCTATAACATTCCCAGATGAATTAGCTAATGCTACAAGAGGGTTAACAGTTGTGCTATCTCCTCCATCTATAACATCTACTGAAAGTTTACCACTAGCAGACAGAACACCATTCTCATCTATAGATAAATTTGTTCCAACTTTAATACCGCCAAGTGTTGTTGCACTTGCTACAGGAATATCACTTATTCCACCACCTGTTGAACTAATTTTAACAGTTCCATCAGATAAATCTGTTAAAGTGATATTATCTCCTGCGGTTAATTTAGTTTGTTTTGTTGCAACACTATTTTTTAAAGTAAGAATATCAGATGAATTAGCGTTAACATCGACTTGTAAGTTTGCGATAGCTTCTCTGGCTTCTGTATCTACTGTACCTCCGCCACCGCCTATAACGTGTAGCTTCCCATCTTGAACTTTGATTGTTTCGCCGTCAACATCAGCTGTAGTTAAAAAGGCATCAGTCAGACCGTTTTTAGTAATAGTTGACCCGTTCAAAATTAAAGGTAATGTATTTTTCCCGATATTTACATAGTTTTTAGTTAAAGAAATTTTTACTTCTCCGTTTTCAACTATAGTAAAACCATCAGTATCATTGCCAGTAATGCTTTTAGTTGTAATACCTTTTGTGAAAGAGTTTGTTCCTTTAAGGATATTATCTCCTTCTTTTGAAACATAATTTTCGACTGCGTTTTGTGCTGTTAAAACAGATGTTTCACTTGTTGGGGTAAGTATTGTTTCTTCTGGTTCAAGTTTTACAACACCTGAAACGGTTTCAGTTGCGGTATCTATTTCCCCATAATATTGAGTACCTGTTTCTCTATTGTAGCGAACAATTGTTCCTCCTAAGTCTTCAGGTATCAAACCTTCTTTTAAATTGACTGTATCAAAAGAGGTTTCATCAGTTTCGTTTTGAATATGAAGTACGTATTCTGTTGCGGTGTTTGTTTTTTCAGAGATAAGTGGACTAAATCCTATTTCCCCTTTTTCACCACGTTGACCACGTACACCTTGTCGTCCTAAGTAGAATTTGAAATCGACCAATTTATATCTCCTTATTTTAGCCCGATTAAGGGCGATTACACTTGTACTACTCTAATACTGTTAAACTCGTTTCGTTCATCTCCTATAGTTAGACTATAAATCTCGGATAAAGATGCAGCATCAAGAATATCTAACTTAATAGGGAATTTACCTAACCCAAGAAGGTTTGTATCAGCTTTAGATATAACAAAAGTGAAAGTTCCATTGTTTGGGTCGTTTATTTGTCCAAGTTTTTCCAGGTCTGTATTTTGTGTTATAATCTTTTCGATTAAAACTTTTGCGTCTGCTGTAGGTGCTCCAAGAATTCTCATTCTTATTGAATAGTTATTTAAGTCCATTGGAGTAAATTTTTCAGCATTGTCATTTATTTCAATTGAAGCTGTAAAAGGGTTATTTTGCCCTTTAATACAGGTTGCATCAATGTATGGCATAAATGTTTCTCCTTATATTATAGTAGTCCAGTAGGGAACAAGTCCCTACTTTTATTCTACTATTTTTTTATTTAATTTTTAACCCTTATACTTAGCTGTATAAGTATTCATTATTGTACCGCTTAATGGATTGGTAACATTTTTTGGAATAAATAAATACGTTGGAATTGTAAAATAATGTAATCTACTACTTCCTATATTTGACATATAAGATATTTGTTTACCGAATAATTTTACTTCTCCGTCATATTCTCCATCAGTTGCCCAACAGAAAGCTCCGCTCCCCGTGTAACCATTATTTGTTTTAAATGGCAATCCTTTAGAAGTAATAGTAATACTTCTTGAGCTACTTTCAGACATAGACTTATTGATTGTAGCAAGTTGTTTTGTATCTCTGTTCCAGTTTAAATCACAGATTTTAACAAGTTGTCCAGCGTCGCTATCACCACCTGTTATAACTGTTGAAGTTACATTACTCAATTTCATTCCAAAGATAGGTAAGAATGGTTCAATATATGCAGAACGTTTTGTAAATGTACCGTGGATATTTATTCCTGAAACGTTTGTTAGGTCAGCATCAATATACAACAAACCTAAAGAACTGTCACTTGTCCATTTTACGTTTGATATACTTCCCCCAAGTGTTCCAAAATAAAATTTGTTGTTTTGTAGGAAAGTAGTATAGAAACCACAATGAACGTGACAAGATGTTGAGCTTGGGAAATTCCAAACCCATTTCCATTCTTTATTATACCCGTATCGTTGAGCGGAAGCTGCCCAGGCTTCATAAGGCATAATCGGAGCTCCTGTAGGAATTAAACTAGGTACTTTCCAAGCTGATGAACTATCAGACGTAGCCCAAATATTACCCCAAGATACACTATTCCTAATTGCAGGGATAGTTATAGATTGGGTAGAAGATGTTGCATTTTTACCAAACGAAAAACGTCTATTAGTTATATCATAGTAAAGAACGCTCCCTGAGCCAGTCATATCTTGTTCGTTAGCTCTATAGACTGTATTATTAGCGAATACATAACCAGCTGTAACCTTACAGTGATTACTGTCTATCTTGAAGGGTTTACATCCAACAGAGCAACCTTGGTATGTTTGAATAATACGTTTTAATCCACCTACGGATAAAGTGTAACCACTGGCTCCAAGTTCAGATGAGCCTTTAGTATAATCAATATCAAGTACTTTAGCAGACGCATTATATGAGTCAATAATATTATTCATACTATCAACAATTTCATCGAAAGCATTTTGCACATCAGATATTTTAACTAATCCTTTAAAATCTTTCATTTTGCTCTCCTTTACTTAATATTGTACTTAACTTTAAAAGCCAACTGTGCAGAACCTGTTAGTTTATCTCCAGATTTCATATAGACTACAACAAATCTTTTACAATTTCTTGCGTCCCAATATCCTAGAATAGTTGTTCCGTTCAACTTGATTTCGGCATTTATGTCGTTACCTACTACCACTACACATTCATAATCTGTAGCTGTATAAGGTAGTGAAACATTACCTCCATTACTCAAACTAGAATAGTGGCTGTAGTCTAACGCTTCGATATATTCTGAGATGTTTTCCAAACAGATATAACCATTGTTATCTATTCTGAAGTCAAACAGTTTTGTCCCTGTTTCAGCTTTTGATTTACTTACAAACTTAATTTCTCGACCTGTTACTAAGTTTGATATAGATTGCTCATAGTAAGCAGACCCTTCTTTTAAGTCAGTGCTTCCAGAAGCACAAGTTATTCTTAATGTTGTAGAGTTAAATGCTAGAATGTCAACATATAATTTTCCACTCTTGTATTCCATTCTTTTGATTATGAATGGTGCGTCAATAATCTGAAATACTTCATCTACTCTACAAGGTGAGTCTAGCCCCGAAGGGACAGGTATTTGATAGTTACGAGAAATATATTCTTTGTAAATATCTTGTACCTGTAAAACATTATCGAGGTTTAATTCTGCTTCCTCTTTGAGCTTTTCTAGTTGTTTAAATGCAGCAGTAAGTTTAGACCCAAAAGCTAAGTGTGAATTATTAAAAAAATCGAAACTCATTATCTTGTTGTCCTTCCATACTTGCATCTTGTAAATTTGAATGAGCCTGTATGTCGTTCTGTATCAGACCATCCAACTGTGTCTCCTCCGTCAGTCCAGTTCTTAGGTTCACGGTTTCCTGCATTATTGCCGTCAACTGTAAGGTTGCCTATGTTCTGGAATTTCATTTTAGATAAAGCCTGAAGGAGGTTTTTACCGATAACATAACCTGATTCATTACATTTGATTGAACCGTTAGTGTAACACCCTATGAACATATGATTAGATGGGGTATTTGAACTATTTGTTGCTGTTACGTCACCATTTGCTAGATTACAATAAACCCAAGGTTTACTATCGCTAGCTCCTGTTTCTTGCCAATCTACTCTTTCGATAATCTTATTATCTTCTGTATAGAAAACCATTTTAGTACATTTTGTTCCATTAAAGTCACAAGTTATAGGGTATTTCCTACAGTCCATAATATTCATTAATGAACGGAGGTTAACGATACAATCCTCAGCTGAGTTAAGCGTTACATCTGGATATACGATTGAAGCTAGGTCTGGTAGGTTTACATCAAAGGCATCTAGTTTTGTTAGTTCTATAAGTTTTTCTTCAATAGCGTTAAAGTTTTCTATTAAGACATCCTTATAAATTCTACCTATAATTTCACCTGTTTCAGTTTCTATTCCTGCTTTATCGTACCAATCTAATCTAGGAAGCGTAAATCTTTCTACTTTATTAGCCATTTAATTAGTACCCCCTATTCTTTCTCATTATATCGTATCTTTGTTTTCTCAATAGGCTTCGACCTTCATTTAATCCTATTGGTCTATTTTCTTGGAATGCTGGAATGTACGGTTGAGAATATAAACCTAAGAATGCATTCATTACATCTCCAACTTGTCTGCGTTTTCTTGGGTCTCCACCAGAGAAGAAGTTATTAGCGGTTTCATCTCCTCCAAATGAGCCAAATAGACTTTGTGCGTACGGTTGATAGTATTCTTGACCTGTTAGCCTACCTGCTATAGGCAATGCAACTTTGTTAGCCAAATTAAGTATACCTATTGTTTCTTTAGCGAATGTTGAAGCAACTTCATCAAGTCTTGTTCTTTGTTCTTCTAAGCCTCTATCAGTTATTACATATCTTGTTCCGCCCTTGTAAATATGACTAAGTCTATTCGGGTTTTTCTCAGCTCGTTTTAAAGCCCGACCATATTGGTCTCGACCTAACCAAGCATTATAAAGTTTCTCGATAACAGGAGATTGTAGTTCGTTCTTAAAGAAGCCTTCCTCAGGGTTATTTATGGTTCCTATTAATTTAAATGAGTTCATCATAGGAGTCCATTCAATACTTGCCTCTTTTATTTGGCCTGTTCTATCATCATAATAGTATGACACAAAAGGTTTATCAGATTTAACACCAAGATTTAATCTATTTTGCATTTCGTTATCAAAACCTATACGGCTTAGAACTTGGTTCATAATCAAGTTGGAAGTAACAGGACGATGTTTTAACATATACAATGTACTTTTTAAAGCTGTATCATTCCATCTCCAAAATACGTTAACTCCACTGCCAAGTTCAACCATCCATCTTGGTAGTACAGTTCTAGTTGAATCTAATAATGCTTCACTCTTAATACCTTCAATAATATCTCCAAGAGTCTTAGCTTCCATTGCATCTATTGCTTTAAGTCTATCTTTTGGGATAATGCCACGTTCACGTAACTGCCTATGTGCAGCCATTTCAGAATAGATATTTTGAACTTTTGCGTCAAGTAACCTATTGACCGCCCCTGTAGTGTAATTATTGAAAGTATTTATTTGTTTAAGTATAGGGGTGTTTATCTTTCTAGTTAGTCTTCCGTCTCTATACGTCCCCAATCTTTTACTTAATTGCCCTTTAGTTTTAATAGCTTTTGCAAAGTCGTCTAAGGTGTTTAATCCAGATGCCATTATAGCGTTTATACCACCACCAATAAAGTTGGCACCTAAGTATGCACCAGTTGCTAGCATACTACCTTTCTGTAAGTTTTGAGCGTCCTTAAGCAATTGGTTACCAAAGTAATCCCCAATTTTTTTAGTTTGGGTGGATAATTCTTTTAGTAGTTTTTTATCAATAGCAATTGCGTCACTTGCAATTGGTCGAGTTGTAGCTTGGTTTAATATCTTTTCAAGGGTGTCATTTCCTTCTAAAGCTTCTCTGGTAATATATACATTATTCTTTTCAACTTTAGATGCAACACTTTCTCCATTCAACATACCAGTTAATAATTCATCTTTGATATTACGACCAAGATACTGAGTTGATAAATCTTGTAGAAACTCAGATGGTTTTCTCAAGTTTTTAGCAATATCTGTATAAGGTGTTAAACCAAATTCTCTTGTTGAAAACTTACCAGCGTAAATTCTATTTAAATCATCAACACCAGTACTAGCTCTATATAAATCATCTATTGCATCAGCTGTTTCTCCAGCGTGAGTAATTGGGAATAAGTCCCCCTTACGATATTTTTCTGTAGCCTCTACAACTTGTTGAGCTAAGCCATCTCCTTGACTAGCAAGAGCTTTTAATCCTTCAAGTTTATCAGTTTTACGAATATCTTTAGCATAGATATCGAAAAGTTCTTGTAATTCAGGTCTGACAGTTTTTCCAGTTTTGACATAGTCTAAGAATTCATCAGTAAGTCCTTCCAAAACATCATTGGTTAGTTTAGCATCCTTACCTAACCCTTTCTCAATAGCTGTTTTGACTTTAGGCACATCTTTTGTTTGTTCTAATAGTCGATGGAATAGTTCGTGAGCACGAGTTGTTTCATCTGCATCTTTAAAGAAGTTTATACTATCAGTTGTTCTATTGTATCCACCTTTAGCCTTACCTCCAAAGACAGTTGTTACACCATCTTCAGCTCCTCTGATACCGCCTATTCCAGCTTTTCTTAAAAGGTCTGAAGCAGCTTGAGGTGAACCAGTTTTAACAACTAAATCGTTATATATATCTAAACCAGTTTTATTAGCAGTTAAAATGTCTGGTGCAATTTTACTTAATGCATCTTGAACTTTTTTACTTTGTCCAGTAAAAATTGCTTCTTTAGAAATAATACTGTCCTCTGGCACGTTCTTAATTAAAGTTTTTTCTTTATTAAGATAAGATACTTTTGGAGCATTTATTTCGGAAAGATTTGCATCTTTTCTTAGGTTATTAATAATATCGTTTGTTTTACCAACATCACCTAAATCCTGAATACTTCGCTGTGTAATAGCTGGAGAGGTATCTACAGAGTCTTTTAAAGCCTGAATTTGTTTTTCAGCCTCTCTATAAGTAATACCATTCTTACGAGAAATGTTTTGAGCTACTGTTAAATGTTCTGGGTCAACTGCTGTAGCAGGCATATATTTATTAGCAATAGTATTATAGTCTTCAGAAAACTGTTTTAACTTTGCTTTTGTCTGAGGGTTTACCCCTTCCCAATCACCAGTTTCTTCAGCTCTTTTGATTAAATCGGCAAGGTTATCTTGTCCAACCTCCTTACTGATATCTTTAAGTTGGTCATCTAACTTATATAAATCAGCTTTAACGTTTGCATTTTTAACCGATATACCTTTTTCAACTTTTTCACCAGCACTAGCTTCTTTAGCAAACTTACCAAACTTAGTGCCTTTAAGCGCTTTGTTAACAGCTCCAGCAACTGGTATAAAGTCTAAAGCAACGTCAACAGGATTTTCAAACATAGCATTTCCTGTTTCTTTTAGTTGTTTATTTCCTTGATTTACTACTCCCTTAAGACCATCTTTTTTAGCAGCATTGATAAAATCTACTGGAGTTGTATTTTTAAGAGCATAAGGTGTACCCATTAAATTAAGTGCATCCCTAGTAGTTGCCACAAGGGGACTATCATAAGTTGCTTGTCCTAGATAGGCTAAATAATCAGCTGGTGTCATTGTACCATCTTTCATCATTTGCCTAGCTATACGAGAGTCCCTATAAACATTTTGCACATTCTTCTTTTCGTAGTTGTACAAATTCACAATATGTGTTGGGAGATGTGTAGCTAAGTTAGTAACACCTGTACCAATATCTTTAATGTTTTGAAAAGCATTAGGAGCAACAGCCCACCAATTGTTACCTGAAAATTCAATTCTATTAGGGTTGTGATTTTCATATTTGCTTTTAGGAGCATTCGCTTCTCTGATAGCTTTATCTTGGGCTAAGAGAGCATCTTGTTCTTCAGATGTCAATGGAGCAGCGTTATATTGACCACCTCCATCAGTAGAGTATGAGTCCGATTTAATTGCATTTCTTCTGTTTTCCCAATAAGCTAACTCTTCTGGAGTTAAGCTTGATTGTGGTGCTTGAAATCTCATATTCTAATCTCCATTAAATAATTTTGTAAAGTCTGCTAAAGTTGCTTGAGGTGTCGTATAAGGTAATGCTGTACCAAAGATAGCTTGTCTCATATTAGCGTTTGGATTACCCATCATATTTCTAATTGATGGGACTGCTCCAGCAGCCTTATCAGCACCTTCTCTATTAAGTCCACTATTGATAATATAATTACCAGCAGCAGCAGCTTCAGCTGTATTGGCATTTCTTCTAGCAACATCAAGTTTTCCTTCATCAATAGCTAACTGTTGAAGTTTAATTGGGTCTCTTGCATCAACATCAGACTGAAGTTGTGGCTTAGCCATTTCAAGTTTTGTTTTTAAATCAGTATCATATTTTTTCACGTCTGTGCCATATCTGGTTAAATCATAAGTGTTGATATATTGGTTTTGGTCTTTTCTTGCCGTAGGGAGATTGGTGTAGAATGTATTCTTTCCTTGTTGTTGAGTATTTAATTGAGTTCCATAATCAGACTGTATTTGTTTTTGAATGTCTGTTTCTTGTTTTATTCTTGCTTCCTGAGTTTTTTGCAATGCATCAATAGCATTCTTATCTCCAGCTACAGCTTGTTGTATTAAATTTTGAGCTAACTCTTGGTTACCTTGAGCTAAAGTCAATGCAGCGTTTTGGAATTCTTTCATATTGTCAAGTTGTCTTGTATACCCTTTATCCGTTAAATCGTAAGCATTAGTAAGCGGAGTTTGGTATTTTTCTAAAGAATTTAACATTTGGTACATTTGTTCCCTAGTAAGTCCTCGAGAGTTACCACCCCAATCGAAGTCATTTCTTATGTCACTTGCAACCAACCTAGCTTGTTCTGGAGTTAATCGAACTAAATCCCAACGAGGGTCATTAGCTACAGATTGATTGTATTCGTCTCTCAAACCTTTTAGTGTGTCGTAAGCATTTTGTCCACCTAGTTGAACTTCGGTTTTAGCTAATTCTGGAAGTCGAGTCTGAGTTTCATTACGCATCTGTATCATTCTTTGTGCATCTATTTCGTTTAACATTTGATTGTATTGAGAAGCTGTAACCCTAATAGGATTTCCATTTTCGTCTTGACCAATAGTTACATCAGGTCTAACATCCTGTGGAACTTGGACTGGACTAGTAATTGCCTTAATAGCCATCAATTCATCACCAGTTAAACGACCTTGAGGTAGCCCTTCACCGTTATTGACAGCAACACTATTTTGAGCTGTCATCAATGGTTTATAATTAGGTCTAGTTGGGTCAAGTACGTCTACGCCGTAATCAGCAGCACCGCCAGTTACAACCCCTCTATTTATACCATTAATATTTTGAGCAATTTCCCCTTCGTTATTAGATACGTTTTGGTATTTTCCAATTCTTCCAAAAGCCTGTCTTGCATACGCTTTAGCTTGTGATGAGTTCTTACCTCCCCAACCACCGTTGTATGCAGCTAAAGCAAGGGGAACATTTCCTTTTGCTCTTGCAAGTTGCCCTTTAAGGTATCTTACCCCGTATCTAATATTTGCTTCTGGGTCAGCCCCTCCTTTATAATCAGGGTGAGCCATTCTATTTATTTGAAATAGCCCAATTGAGTCTTCTTTGCTAGTTTTATTTCTAGCATTAGGATTAAACCCACTCTCTTGTTCAGCAACAGCTAAAGCTAGTGCAGGGTCAATACCTTCCTCGGAAGCAATCTTAATAATTAATCTTTTCATATCTGCTGTGTTTACCATTTATCGACCTCCTAACCTTTTTTAAACCAGCTGAAATATTTTCTATCTCCGTTCCAATCATTCCAAAGCTGACCTATTCCTTTGCCACCTTTAAGAAAAGCATCAGATAAAGAAGAGCTACTTCCGCCAGAAGAACCTCTGCTATCATTAGTTCCTTGGCTGTTCATACTGTCTAAGACGTCACCAGCATCTGTAGAAAGTAAAGCCCCACCAGTTTTAAGACCAGCACCGATAGCCATACCCCAAGGGTTGTTAGATGCTAAACCAGCATCACCTAAAGCATCCATAATACCTGTATACCATCTGCTATTAGCTTGGTTAACAAGGTCATTATATTGGTCAACATCAGAATAAGCTTTACCTAAGCCGTACGCATTTTGGTATGAGCTGTTTGCACCAAGCATATTTTGATAATCGGTATTAGCCATTTGATAAGCTGCACTTACATTATTACCTTGTAATCTACTTACTGCATCATTCCAATATCTTTGGTTATCATCATATGCTCTTTGCCCTGATGAGCTATAACCACCACTTGTTGCTGAATAATTATTGCCTGTCGTCGTTGCCATAGCTCTCTTGTAATCTCTTAAAAGGTCGCTATTTTGGGCGCTATCAGCACCAAAGTATTTGTTCATATACTCATCTTGCCTAGCTGTTGGGTCAGATAGATATTCATCCATCCTCGTTAAATTCTTCTGATACAATGGAATTGCTGTATCAGAAATAGCTTTACCGCCTATATTATAGTCGGTTTGTTTCTTTTTTGAACGCTTAAATGCCATATTAAATTTTCCTTTCTTTTTTTTATTATAGCATATCTTTATTCAATTTTTGAAGTATATTCACCTCTTAAATCTAAGATGATGTCATCTATCCATTCTTGAGGTAAAGTCTTCTCTGCCCATTTTATATTATGTTTATCGCAATAATCCGCATAAGATGTTTTACTTCCTTTTTTAATTTTCTTTTGGGCGTTTTGGAAAAACATCCTAAACTCGACCTCTGGATATTGCTGTTGTAACATTACCATTTTCATTCTGTCCGCTACATCCCATTGCCCCTTTGTTTCGATTACAATATGAGGGGATACAGGGAAGTCTGGGGTGTATTTATGTTTTGTTTCGGGAACAATGTATTCAAAAGTTTTACTTTCGTAGTTATCTTCAATACCTAACTCTTGAAGTCTATCTTGCATCTTTTTTTCTAAACCACTTCTCCATCCGTGTTTTCTTCCAGCTGCATCAACGGTTATCTTTTTTCTATGGAATTTCATATATATTTCTCCGTATAAGGTATATCTAGTATTTTACACGAGTTTTTGTTTTTATTATTTAATTGTCTTCTATCTAATTGTACTATTAGTATAAACCTCTTTCACTTAATGTTTTCCACATTGGTTTATTCCAATCAACTGCATAAGGTTGACCGTTGTAATAATTACTTTCGATAGAAAAAGTAGGATGGACTGGGTATTTATATTCATCAGTTAAATGTCCGTTAGTTGCCTGTGGGGCAAGTGTACCGTATTGATTATAAAATCCTCTTAAATCGTAATCATATCCAGTATCCCAAGGCCGGTATTGTAATTTATTAATTTGATAATCTATTTCTTTATCTATTGGCAAATTTGTTCCCATATATTGCCATATAGGAATATTTTCATTCATCATTTAACTAAACTCCATATTTGCATATCGTACATTTTTTCTTCACCTTTTGAATTTGCATATGGTGCAATAGAAGGAATGTATCCAGTCTTTTTAAATCCAAGTCTGCGACACATTCCGATAGCACCTACTGCAATTGAAGGAATTTCAGCATACAAAATATCAAAAATTGAACAATGTATTATTTGATTATACACATCTTTAATTCGGTGACCCCATATAGAGCGGTCATTCACTATATGAACTTCAGCAGAATTTTTTTCACCCATTCTAATATTATCAAAAATAATTATACCATAGAGGAATTTTTCTTCATCGTCAAGAATAGCTGTTACGCTTGAGTCATCAGCTTCAATATATTCTTTTAAGAAACTAAGTAACCCCTCTGTGTTTAAACCTTTTAATGGGTTTTGGTCGTCAAAAACAAGATGGCAAGAGCCATAACAACTTCTTATATCTTGTGCAAAACGAAACAAATCTTGTTCTTTCAATTGTCTATACTTCATATCTTTAATCCCCTTGGCTAAAATCAGGTATTCTTATAGCTGCTAAACAAAATGCTTCAGCTTTAGGAAATTCAAACTCAAGGTTTACCCCATATCGACCAGATAAAGGAGCATACACTCTTGTGCAAATTGCCATTTTATCTGCCCATTTTCTTTGTGTTGAATAAGAGTCAAAACTTAAGTTAGCTTGTTTGTCTGAATACAACATTGGCGGAGTATTCTTATTTGTAGAGCTAACAGAAGAACTTGGGGTAATGTGTTGTAATGAAGTTTGGGTATTTGTTGTAGAAAAATCGTACTCAATTCCATTTAGTTCGGATATCTCTAATAATGAAGCACATATCATCCTATTATCTCTTAAACCTATTGGTTCAAAACTAGCAATAGAAGATAAACCTTCAATCAATGTTCCCTTTTTAAAATCTTGGAATATTTTTCCATCTTCACTTACAGCAATAACCCCTTGGTTAAACCCTTGGAAATCTTCTACTGTTACATCCATTTCTCTTGGGAATATAGCTTTAGATTGTGGTACATAAACAATACCATTCTTTAATTGTTCACCATAGTAAAGGATTAACACTTGGGCTTCAGAGTTATACACAAGTTGCCTTTTTTGTTCTGGAATGCCGAAAGATTGAGCATTAAGTTCTTCAGCTGTAACAAGAGTTTTACCAGCTACAAGTGAGCCAAATACGTTAACAGCTGCCGCAATAAGTAATGATGCTGAATTGCTATCGTACGCTATAACCTGTTTATCGATAATAACGTGGTCTTTAGCATATTGTTGACCTATCTGAGCTATTTTCTTAATACTTATTCCAATTGAACTTTGAGAAACAGATGAAGTACTATCAGTTCCAAAAGCCAAGAAGTACAACCCATTCTGTTTAGTAATAAGAACACCATTATAGTAATCTTCTAACGCTAAGCATTTAGAATTGTCGTCGCTAAATCCCGTAAAGAAACCAGCCCCAAGACTTTCATCAAAGTTATCTACAACACCTGCTCCAGAATAATAAATTACTCCCCCTACATCAGATATACATAATCTATTTGCACAAAAACCCATTACTTCTGGAGTAATAACTCTCTCTGGGTTTGATTCTGTTATTTCTTCAGGAATGTATTTAAAGGTTAGGGTATTAATAGTTTTTTCAACTAAAGATACTGTACCTGTTAGGGTTGTATGTTGAGTCCCAACTTGAGTAACCATTCTGAGAACACAATCTGAATTTAATTCGTAAGAAATAGGTACACCGTTTTCTTTAACTACAATAGCAGGGTTCACTTTTTTATCTGAATATCTTGGAATATAATAGTCTTTAAAAATAGTATAATCTATTTCAGAGTCGAGAACATCACAGAATTTTCCATCTTTAAATAATTCAACCGTAGTCTTTTTATTTTTATCGTTGATATAAATTTTGCCAGTATAGATTGAACCTTCTTCTAAAAAAGACCTGTCAAATCTTAATATCTGGTCGTCAAATTTCGTATAATTTGTAGGAGCAATTCTATATTGTATGTACGACTCCTCTACGCTTGACCCTAGAACATATCCAAAATGACCTTCACTGTAATATTCTTGTTCGGTTGATAACCAAACGATATTCGATTTAGTTAGTTTTTCTAAAGTAAAGCTAACTTCGAAAACAAGGGATTTATTCTCTTCAATACGAGTATTTATATCGCTAAAGGTTAAAGGTACTTCTTTTCTATTACTTAAAGAAGAGCAAGACACAACTTTAACGGGAACAGTTTTCCCGTCAGATTTAATTGCAATTTCTTTTCCTTCCCAATAATAATCCTTAGAAGAGGTTGGAATTGTTGTTTCATAATAACTTGTGTATGTTGAAATAGTTAGGTCTTTGTCTAGTTCTTGTTCTGCTGACTCAGGGTAATAAGCTCCAAATTCATAGTTTACTCCAGCTGTAGTTAGAATAAGGTTTGTGCCTGTTCTGGCAGATACAATTGGGGTTGTTACTGATGGAATTTGTGTTTTATATTTCTTAAGACCTGAACTTGCCGTATAAAGATAAACATTACCTTTGTTTGTTTCAACGTCCTGCGTTACAATAAAAACAGAAGAACTACTTTCGTCGTCATCAGAAATCAACAAAACCTTTTCATTATCAGGAATTGTTGCTTTTACATCATAACCATATTGAGGTACAAGAGCTGCCTTTTCAGACCAGATATTTCTTCCTCCAACAAGAGCTAAGCTGGCTAATTGTTCACCATAACCTCTAGGTGTATCGAGTAGATATAAACCTTTGCTGAAGTCTGTAAACAGAGCTTGGCTTGTGTCAACTTTTCTTCTTGCCATTAGTCTAATAATCCTCCTCTATAATTATAGTGCCCAGCTTGTCTATCATAACCTCTCATTATTTCAATTGAACCAATATCGTGTTCTAGGAATGTTTTCATTCTGCCTTCAAGTAGTTGCAAATAATATTGTACATTAGGGTTTTGTAATCTTGTAAATACTAAGACACAAGCCTTTAATAAAACTAAATCACAAAATCTATTTGATGCAAGAATACTATCATTTATGCTTTCAATTCTATCCCTGTACTCATCATTGTTAGTTGAAACAAGGTCAGTAGTCGAAAGAGTTAACTTGACAGTATATTCATCATCTGGCATAGGAAGAAGCTTAAGATACCCATTGCGAATAACATATTCTTTTGGGATGCCTGTATTTTTTAATCTAACAGGATTGCCTTCCTCATCTTCTTCTAAAACCTCGTGTTCAATTTCATCATAAGGGTTTATTCTTTGATTGTATTTTAACGTAACATTATTACCTTTTTGAATAAGTTGAACGTTTTTAATGATACCATCCAGTCCATATTCATCTTTAAACTTAGATGTAACTATGGTGTCTGTTCTTTCCAGTACATTATTACAGATATAACAATCATCAATTGTACTTAAAAGAGCTTCGCTCAACTGTTCCAATAAAAATCTGTTAATGTCTGGAGTGTCTGTTTCATTCGTGTAGAGTGGAAAACCTGTTGCAATAGCTAATCTATTATATAGGTCACTTACTAATACTGCCATAAATTTTATTCTCCTTTTCTGTTAGTAAAGAAAAAAGGGGGAAGGGTTAACCGACCCCCCTCAATAATATTATACTACACGAGTTTTTGTTTTTAAACTATGCAGGTAATTTAATGAATGCAACTACACCAGCTTTTGGTTCTACAAGTTTTTCACCGTAGATTTCTAAGCCGTGGTATTCATCAGCATATCTGTCGTGAGATACAAATGTATCTGGTGGAAGAACTTTTGAAGCTCTAGTTACTAAGTTTTTAGTACCGATTACAACAGCCATAACCCCTTCACCAGCACCATCGATAGTTACTTTGTGTTCTAGGTCTGCATTATTAGGGTCTAAGCAAGCTTCGATTTCTAAATCCATACCTAAAACTCTATCGATTGATTTTCCTTCAACTCTCTCATCAGCTAGTTCAGTTCCTCTAGCTCTAGTGAAGTATTCAGAAGTTAACAATAAGTTGTAAGCATTGTCTGGAACGAATACAGTTGCCTTATCGTTTACGCCTTGTTGAGGGTTTGAACCATAAGTGATGTGTCCGTCAGAAGTGATTGCACCAGCAACTCTTAATTTAGTTTTAGCAGGGATGATTACTTTTGTGAATAATTCATCTGCGTTAGCTAATTCGATAGGAGCAGCTGGAGTACCTAATCTAGTAACGTTTTTATCGTTAACAATTAAGTTAGCTGTCAATAAGTTGTGACCAGTTCTTAAATTGTGTGCTTCAAGAGCTAGGTTACCAGATGCTTCATTCCATCTTTCTTCAGCTTTAGTTAATCTAGATACAGCGAAAGCATATTTTGCATATTTATCAATAGTCAAAATATTTTTAGTGAATGTTGCATAAGTGCCTTTAATTCTAGCATCTTTTGCTGCACCAGTATTACCAACTGCACCAGTATTACCAGCAGCAATTGCACCAGTGTTAATATCACCAAATTCAAATTTAACTGAATTTACATCTGGTTTAGTAATAGATACAGAGTCACCGATTTTGAAGAAGTCACCAGCAAAATCTTCGTTAACTAATTTAGTTGTAATGTCGCCCATTGGTTGAGTTAATACAGCAGCCATTTTAGCAGCGTATGCAACTTCCATTTGTTGTGCGCCTTTTTCTCCGATAGCACCTACGTCAGCAATTTGTGCATTGTCATCAATAGCCATTTTTCTTTTCCTTTCATTTTAATTATCTACTACGGATACATTCGACCTACCACCAATAAACCACGATTGCTTCGCTTACTGCCATAGCGGTTATATGTATCCGACCTAACCCCTCGTTAGGATTTAATTGTTAATCTTTCTCTTCTTCTTTTAATTCATTTATAATTCTTTTAATAATTAGTTTGTCTGGAGCTTTTACACCATCTTTAATATCCCTTAACCCATAAGCAATAGATTTCTTCATAATAGCTCTACCTACTCCCCCTACGGGTACGCCGTATGCCATCATAACATCTGCTGCAAGGTTTGCAATTTTTGTAGCTTGTTCTTCATCTTCAGTAGTAACGTTGAGCGTTTTAATCTCTTCTACTTCATCTTTCATTGCTTCGTGAAATGCTTTCAAAAATCTCTTAATCTTATTCATAATTATTTTTGTCCTTTAATTAATGCTTTTGATATTAAATCTTCGTGTTTTTTATAAAAAGCTCTTTGTTCTTTATAAGGTAATTTTGTTAGCTCTTCTAATACGTTGAACTCAGAAATTACACTACCACTAGCTGTTGAAGTGCTACCAGTTACTCCTTCTTCAAAATCTTCGATAGATGGTTTTTCTACTACTACTTCAGGAGGGGGTACTTCTTCTTCTTTTTTGTCTTTTACTACTTCCTCTGCCTTTTCAATTTCTGGGGAAGGTTCTTTTAATTCAGTAGTATCCGAAGGAACAGGGGTATCCACGGTCGTTTCACTCCCTGCCGTCCTATCGGGCTCATCTTCAGGTGCTTGTTCTTTTACTTGAGGTTTCAATAACATAGCACGACCTGCTGCAAGTTGAACTTTCATTTGAAGGTCTTCTTTTAAATCTTCAATACCAATTTCATTCACAATACGTTTAAATGTTTTAACTGCTTCTTTAGCTTGTTCAAGATTTAAACCTACCTTTTCAAATTCACGTGCTGCTGCACGATAAATTACTTCGTTTTGGTGTTTAGAAATTTCTTTAACTGCGGCGTCCTCTAGCTGAGTTTTAAGTTCTTGCGCCTGCTTAATAAACTGCATAGCTAAAGTTGCTTTTGCTGGATTTTCCTTCTTAAGTTCTTCAAGTGTTTTAGTTGGGTCAATGTCATTTTGTGCAAAAGACTCCTGAAGAGCTCGAGCAATCCTGTCTGAACAAACTTGGAATTCTTGTTCAACTTTTATTACTTGTTCATTACAATTTCTAAGTGCTTCTTGTTCTTCTTTCTCTGCACGGAGTTCTTCTAATTGAGCTATTAGCTCAGCTTGGGTTGGAGTTAGCTCTTCTTGAGGTCTTTCTTCAACTTTCTCTTGTCGTTCTGGTTCTTTTACTACTTCTTCAGCAACATCTTCGCCTGCTTCTTCATCTTTCTTATTATCATTATCGCCATCAGGATGTACAGTTTCTTCCTTAGGCTCTTGTTCCACTTCCTCTGGTTTAGCTTCGGTCTGAGGTGTTTCAGCTTCTTCTGGTATTGTTTCAGGTTTGTCTTCAACTTCAGTTTCAACTTTTGTTTCCTCCTCGGTTACTGTTTCTTCAGGAGTAACTTCAGCTTGTTCATCTTCTGGATGTTGTTCAAGTTCAGTTACTTCTTCAACAATCTTGTCTTCTTTTTCTTCCATTGCGTTCTCCTTTGTTCAGTTACTCCTTCAGGAGCAGGTTCTGTTACCCCCTCAGGAACAGGTTCTGTTACTCCTTCAGGAACAGGTACTTCTTCTTGAGGTATATTTTGTTGTAATAATTCTTGTTGTGCTATTGGTAACAATTGTCCGTCTTTACCCATCATAGGAGACTGTGTGTTACCTGCTTCATCAACTAATTCTAATAAATTATCCGCATCTGTTAAATCAGCCTTAGCCATTAAGTATCTAACCGCTAAAACAACTTGGTCCGGAGCTAAGTTAGAGAATATCATTTGAGCGATTGGCAATTGTAACATTTGCATCAATCTTTGTAATTCGCCTTCTTTATCAGCACGACTTGCGTTAGTACTAATAGATACTTTAAGAGTTGGGTCTGAGTAAATTTCATTTAATGGTTTTTCTAGAGATAATGCTAATTCTCTATTGAATGTATAAAACCTATTGAATAGAGGTAGCATAAATCGGTAAGAGAATACATCAGTTTCAACTCTCATTCTAGAGTTGGCTGCTTGGTGTAAAGCTGCTGTTTCACGAGCTGTTCTAACCGCACCACCACCATCACCAGTGATATAGTTATTTATACCTAATACGTTTTTATTTTCTTGTAAAATTAAGTTTAATAAATCGAGTCCTTGTCCTGCTGTGAATGGAGGTGTCCAGAATTGAGGAGGAGTTGCCATAGATTGAAATTCAATTTCTTTTCTATCTCTAATTCCTTTTCTGTCTTGCGGACTAATCGAACCAGCAGAGTACAATAACCAAGGTGTTGCTGCATCTTCTAAGTTCTTTAAGAACATATCTGTAGCACGGTTAATCAACTTGTTTACAGGTTTTACACAGGCAAGTGGACTAATGGCTCTATGAGTTGTTCTATCAACTTTGTAAGGCGCATAGATAATTCTGTTAGTTGTTACTGGATTATATTCAACTTTAGCTATCTTACCAGATACAATTGTAGCTCTAATGTTTTTAAGAACTTTATTATCTGTTGTAATATAATTACCGTAGAAGCTTAGCACCTCAATCCTATCTTTATCTGTTCTTGTTTGACTTTCGTCATTATAACTATTAGAATATAGATAAGGGTATCCATTACCATTCTTATTATTTTTTGAAATAATAGTGTCTTTATCATCTTTAGATAATAATGGATAAGCATCAGATGTTAGCAACTCTTCAGCAGAAATCCAACTTCTAATAATCTTTGCACAGCCATCTGGGTCTTTGTTATAGTCGTATGCGTCTACGTAGAAGTCAAGTGGGTCTATTCTTTCAATATCAATATCCCTATATTCAACTGACCCTACCAACTTAAATGATGCTACGTCTTCTCCAGTCTCTTTGTCGTACAAAGTTTGTTTCTGTCTAAATTGTTCCTTAGTGGTTTTTAATTTAATGAATGCAATTGCTTCACCTTTTAAAATCCAGTCATCAAGTGTTTCTCCAGATAACTTTTCTAGTAAAGCCATTGACTTAAACTGTCTAGTCATAACCTTCTTAAGTTCTGGAGCAAGTAGAACAGAATGTGCGTCTTCACCATCTACTTCTAATAATGCAGAATATCCAGATAAGCTTGCTTCAATGTTTGCAGCTTTATAAACTTTAAACATCTCAGCAGAATGTGGAAAACGTTCTACATCAGACTCTGTTGTCCCTGAGTAAACTGTTCTGTATAGTTTTACATAACTCCCTTGCATAATAGAGAGTACAGACCCCAAGTCAACTTTCTTTTTGTTTACAAACTGGCAAATTTCATCTTTGTATTTAGAAACGTCATACCAGTCTTGTTTTGTTGTAATTGTTTCGTCAGACATAATTTCTCCTTATGTTATATCTGTATTATACCATAAACAATAATATTTTTTAACCACTATAATGTTATATTTTCATTGCCACCTAAACCCTGTTGCTTATTTAAGAAGTACATAGGGTAACTAATAGCGTCAATAGGGTGGATTAGATAACGTTTATTATCATCTTGTTGAATTTCATTATCTGTAGGAATTTTAAGCCCGCCGTTAGATAGTTGGTTTTTACATTCATCAAAGTTATATAATAATCTTTTGCAAGAGCGGTCAATAAATAATCTACGCTCACCTTTAGCATTCTTAATTAAACCTCTAAGAATAGCCAATCTATCCCTGATAAACGGGTTAAATTTAAGAACTTTGAACATAAACTTATAACCTGTATTATTAAAGAATATAGACATAATTTGATAGTCAGAACCATTGGTTTTCATATCAGCTCCGTGTGCATCACCCATTATAATTAGTTCTTTAGTATTATATTGATTAGCTATAATAGGTTCAATTTTCTTACACATTTCTTGTGTTGTTACGTTCTCGTAAATTAATTCTTTAAGTATAAACCACTTACCATCATACTGTTGAACTAAGTACCAGCACATTGGGTTATAGTTAAAGTCACAAGTAAGTATAAGTGGATGTGTTGGGTCATATTTTAGGTCTCTGACATTTTCAATCAAACTAAAGTCAGGGAATGCTACAGTGTTATCTCTATTTACATCTAACCCCATAATCAATTCTTCTACTTCCTCCTTGGAATATAATTTAAGAAGGTTTTCTACATACGATTTAGGTAAATATGTATTTTCTGTTGTTGGAGCCGTCAATGCTCGATACCCTTTGATTTTTGTTTTAGGGTTCCTAAACATTCTATATATCCATCCCCTTGTACCTTGGGGGTTCGTATGTAAGAACATTGCTTTATAAGGGTTAACCCATTCATCTTTTGAACTTTCACGTAAACGAGCCGAGAGCTCTTTAAAAGTTTTTTCGTCAATTAAAGATGCTTCTTCTAACTCAATCCAAGTGAACTCGGTTGAACGGAAATTCTCCCAGTTAGACACTGTACGGAAACGAATAGTCGAACCATTAGCAAGAGTAAGTTTAGTCTTTCTATCTGACCACCAATAATGTTGACCTTCCTTCATTCCCATATTATCAAGATGCCATTCATATTGAGCTTTAGTTGTATTATCCAGAAGGTCTTGAGATTGAGCACCTACTAAACCTGTACTACCTGGCCATTGAAAAGCAAATAATAAACCTCTTAATGAACCTACAAAAGTCTTACCCGACCCGAAACCTCCTTGGTAAAGAGCAAAGTCCATATAAGAACCTTTTCCATTTTCCTTATCAGACTTTATTCTGGCGTCATTATCAACTCCAAAAGCAAATTCATATTGAGTTGGGAATAATTCATAGTGCGTTTTTTTGGCCATAGTTATCCAATCCTTTCTTCAAACATACTTACTGGGTCAAACACATCTATATCTAATTGCCCAGCTAAATCTCGTACGTTTTTATTATCATCGAATAAACAAACCTTGTCATACATACAAGTTTGCATAAAGAATACAATCTTATTAACTTTATCTATCGCAGGGTTATCTGTAGCAAGAGAGCAAATTGTTATATCTAAATCTTTTTTCTGTAGAATTGATTTTATTAACATAGAAGTAGCAAATGTTTCTTTTCTTGCTGTTAAAAAGATAATAGGCTTGTGACACTGCATAAGCATATATCTTAGTTTCTGATTACATTTGAAGATATGAAATACAGCCTGAAGTGCCATAAGAATATCCGCAATGGTTGGGCTTCTAAATGCTTTCCAAGTTACAGCCATAAGGTCAGTCCAAATTCCGTGTACAAGCGTGTCGTCTATATCACAAAAAACTACATCATATTGATTAAGGTCTCTCATTATTTATTCATCCTTTCTATTTGAATTTATTTAGGCTCGTCAACTAAAACTCCTTGATTTTTCCTTAAACATCTTTCGAGTAAATCTATCTCTTTACATATGTTATAACATAGATATTTTATAAATTCAACTAGGTCTTCAGAATTTTTTATAGACTCAATTGTTTCATCTCCGAGAAAAAGTTGGCTAACAGCTTCAATATCCTTGAGTTTAGAGAGCTTAAACTCTTTTGCAATTGACTCATATTTATTGTTAAGATTGTAAAGTCCACCGATTTTTTGCTTCTTTAATATCGCCCTAGTCTTAAGTTGTTTTTCAAGATTATTATTGCAGAATATAACAGCCTGCTCGGTTACGCTGAATGTATCATTATTTACCGCTTTAGAATAAAACTTATAACTTCTTAAACATTCCTTACATTGAAGAAGATGTGCAAAAATTTTATCCATCTGTTTAACATCTAAATTTCCTTTAAAGAAATCTTTTGCTAGCCGGTAATTCTTAATACATTCTTTGTTTTGTTCTGCCATATATTATCCTCCAATAAATATTCTTGTTCGTTCTTTATATCTATCACTATTAAATTTATCTTGATGGAATTTATCTTTATGTTTGTAATAATTTGTTTTCTTTGCTAATTCCCAAGCTCCATCAAAAGAAAAAGTATAGTACATAAGTTTTCTTATGAGTTTTGCATCGTGTGCTGACTGGTCAACGCAAGATGGTTCCATATCAATTATTTCAATAAGGTTACTATCTTTATACCCACATTTTCGAAGTGTGAACATATCTGAGACGGGGTTTTCTTTTCTAATAGCAGAAGCAAACGCTTCATTCTCACTTGATATTTCAACACCTTGAAAAGCACTTTTAACCATAGCCTTTTGAGAATACTGTTCGGCTTGCTTTTGGGCTTTTTGCTTTTGCACACGTTGGTACAATTCTTGTAAAAAATCATTATGTTTATCCACCTTTAAATTTGTATTATAAAAATCAAATGTTGTTGTAACAATATGTCTTTTGTTTGTATAACATTCAAAAGATTTACACCCTTCTAATTCTTTAACTATAAAAGTCCCAAGGTCTAACGTTGTTAAAACGTAAATATGAATACCTGTGCCAGATGAAGAAATTTCCCATTCATTATCTTCAAATTCCTCTAAGAATAACTTTGTTTGCGGTTCTATTTCTCCATTATTGAAACAGTCATCCAAGTCTAAAACTATGAGACTTACAGACGGAGTAAGTTTACCTAATAACACAGATATACTACTACCAATCGCAACACTTCTAGCCTGCTCCGCTTGCTCATAGTTAAATACGTCGGCATTATATATACCAATCGTACGACTTGGTTCAGAACTCTTAAATAATCTTTTATTTTTCGAGAGAGTAAATATTTTAAATGGATATAAATACATAGGGGTATAACCTCTTTGTTTTTTAACAATATAAAAATTATAACAGTTTTAAAAACGAGGAAAGTATTTTTTAAAGAAGTAGTGTCGAAGAGATTTTCTCTCTCCTTATTCCTCGTCTTTGACTTCAATGTCCGTTCACTCTGTCTTGTCAGACTCAGCTACTTTAGGTGGTTTAATTGTGATAATTACTTCAAACTTTTGTTCCGCATTATCAATTGCCTTAAGCTTCCTTATCTCTGAAAGAATACGTGTAGCTACTTCATACTTCCCCTGAGATTGAGCGTCCTTCATCATCTTGTTGTAGTTCAACATCATTGTGTCGCCATCGTCTTCAATGATTGTTTTCTTTTCAAGGTCGATGATGTCCTTTTTAATCTCTTCATATTTTGGATGTGTTAAGATGTTATGGTACAGTTGATTTAATTCAGCAGAAGTCATTTTCCCTGTTATAACTTTTCTTAATCTATCAGCAGGTTCTTCTCTGTAAAGCTGAGCAAGAACAACCGCTTCAACCATCTCGTTAGTTATATTAAAGTCTTTCATTTAATTCTTCTCCGCATTTGTTTGAATATCTTTCATAGCTAATAGAGCTTGTATATCTAAATAGAAAGTTAGTGTGTCATACGTAGCTATTCTTTCTATATCAGACATATTCTTATTACTATTTAAATATTTTTGGAGAGATTTAATTTGTTTCCGACATTCTTCTCTGCTAATCATATAAAACTTCTCCTTTTACAATTGGATATACTTGAGCATTCTTTAGTTTACCTTTTTCAAAAGTAATAATGCCGATACCTTGTTCCCAGTCTGGGTCAATCATATACTCAGGATTTAAGTCACAAAGGCAACCTGTCTCTAACCAAATAAATCTACGTTTAGATTTACGAACACTGTATCTTGCTAGCTTATGGACGTGTCCTGTAGCGCCAGACAGATAATGGGCTTCTAGTTCTTTGATAGCGGATAACCCCGATTTATTCCCCAATCTACTCCCGTGCTTAAACATAAAGGTATCGTTTATAAGTAAACTAGCACAGCCCACAACATCTGGTTCTTCAAGTTTTAATAAACTAAATACGTTTTCCATTAGACCTGCTACCATAGGAGCATTATCTAAAATATATTTTCTAAGTCTTGCTTCGTGATTACCGATAGTATAATAGATTTTGCATTCTTTCCCAGCTTCTCTTCTTAAACACTTTAAGAAAGTTTTACACATCTCAATTTCTTCTTCGGGATTTTTCCCAGCAGGGTCTTTGGAAAATTTAGAAAGTTTGTAGAAGTCAAGAAGGTCACCATTAAGAACAATTACTTCTGGCTTCTTGAAACCCACTTCTCTTATGAATGCTGTAACCGCACCTTTATCTTCATAAGGGAAATGAATATCAGATACAACCATTATCTTTCCATTATCAAGTTTTAAAGTTTCTTCTTTTAATGTGTTATCTCTTTTCATTTAACACCTTACTTTCTTTTTTCTTCGTTATTTCTTTTTCGGAAACCTTGTTCCTTTCGGAAACCCTTAGTTCTTTTTCGATGTATTCAAATAACATTGTATCATATTCTTTGCTGTCTTTCGCTTTCTTCATTTCTTCACCCCATATATTTTTTCTAGTACTATTGTAGTATTTTCAATTTTTATTTTCCATTATGCAATCCTCTTTATTTGTCTTTCTACCTTGTTAAATTTAGTTTGTTCTATACAGTCGTCAAACTCTGGGTAAGCAATACTGTATTATGTCCGTATTGACCTTCTGTAGCTAAAATTTCATCATGGTGTTTTTCTTCAAATTCAAGGATTTTTCCCTCAAACTACGCATCCACATAAGAACCGACTAACATATCTATTGAGGGTTCAACACTCCGTTATTTTTTGTTTTCTTGGCATAAGTCCTCCATGTTAATATCGCATTCAACTTCATTACCCCATACATCCCAACCTTCGTTTTTTTGTCTTGCGAATAGTTCAAGTCGTGGTAAATCTCCAAACAGTGATACAATATTATCCCTTACTGTATAAGGCTTTTGGGAGTGTCTTACTCTCTCCTCAAAAACTAATCCTTTAATACTATTATTTTTTTTATATTTTAGCATTCTTCCTTTAGTGCCTAACAAACAGATTTCTGTTGATTTCAACGTCCAAGCACCTAAATTATAACAAATATTACCTTTTGACGTTGTTTTAATCCAAGTAAAGGCTATGGTTTTATATTTAAACCCCCAACTTTCTAAAACTTCTATACCTTCCTTTAAATGAGCATCTGTTACCCATAGGAAACAAGCACAATCTTCAGCAGTTATATTTTTAATTGGAAGATTTTTAATATCTTTATTGCTCATTGTAGGATAAACTTCATTTAAGCTATGAAATCGTTCTCCTTTTATCTTACAAACTTGACTACTTCCAAAAGTCCAAGCGGGGTCAGCATAAATTATATTATATTTTTCCATTTTGTATCTCTCCTATTATTTTCTCTAAACTCTTCTTGCTATAATTAAATCGGTTCATAGCAAAACCTTTAGTTGGATATAAAAACCAGTCATGATATTGCCAAACTCCATTAGCTTTAGGTTCAGCACCTATTGCAACGAGCTTACCCACAAACTTTAGTTTTCTTTATTTCTTCTTTTTTCTTTTTTTCAAGGTCATAACACCTTTGCCAATCTATTCTATGCAATATTAATCTCCTTCAATTTTATCCTTCAACTTATTAATAATATCTAAAATGTTATCGCAAACCTTATATCTCATTATTGTTCCACCTGCGAAAGTATGAATATCTTTTTTACAATATTCTTCAATTTTATTAAGTACCTCTTTATAGGAATCTATCTTATTATATAGGTCGTCTTCATTATCGCAAGTTAAACAATATTCTTTATGTAGGGCATTATATGCAATTTCACTATCGTTAAGTAGTTTTTCGAGTTCTTTAATTTTGGTCTCCGCTTGCGATTTAAAGGTTTCATTTTCTGTATAAGGTTCTTTCTTAAAGTCCACTAACTTTATGTCCCAATTGTAGTTTCCGTCTTTATTCCAAAAACCACAATCGCAAAACTCTATATCTTTCATTATACTATATAACTTTAAAGATATTAACCCTAGTAATCTAAAGATATATAATCCTATCATCGTTAAGCCAAAATAGAAAATAAGCTGAGCTACAAATTCATTCATCGTTAGAAAGATAAAATAAACTATTAGAAAAGTAGTAAAACCCAAAGAAAAATTTCTAAACCTCTTCATATATCTCCTTTATAAATTTATTCCAATACTTAAAATGCCCCACGATATTTTTCATATCATCTTCTGGGCTCCATTCATAATCATCTACAACAGTTGAGTGAAGAGGCGAAATGAGAATAATGTTCTTTAAACAGTCATCAATACTAACTTCTTTGTTTTTATAAAGCCGTACTACATTATCAATTGTAATACCACCTAAATTATTTAATTCAATTGTTGCTTTCTTTTCTCCTAATCCTTTTATTCCACTAACCCCATCTTCACTATCTCCCGCAACAAATTGAACTATTCTATTGGTCATCATTACATTCTCATCTTGTTCAGTAATCTCTTCATTAAGATTTATCTTGCAATATTTTTTGCAATAATATCTAAGGTCTTTGTCATCTGAAAAGACAACAACATTAAAACCTTCTTGTGTATAATGTTCATAGTCCATAATGATTAAATCATCTGCCTCAAGTACTGGAGATTTAATAAGCTCCCCCTCGTAATATAGTTTAATAAAATCTCTATATTCACCTAGGACTTCATCTCTTTTTCTATTGATTTTATATGAAGGGTAAATATCTTTTTTATACGTGTGACCAGATATATATTTAAAGACCTCTGTACCTTCAGGCATCTTTCCGACAACTGCGTCAACTAACTCTTCAAGTAAAGCTAACATTTCATCGAAGTCTGTTGAACCTTTGCCCAACATTGCGTAATAAGATTTACAAATAAATCCATCAAAATCTAATAGAGCTATACTGTCTTTATCCATCGATAACCTCCACGTCGAAAACTTTCACATCATCTAAGGATATATTATTACTATTACAATAACCAGCTATTTCATCAAGGGTATTAAATACCAAAACATTCCCGTCTGTGTCTGTATGGTAATCTATATCTTCTGGTATCATAAAAGCTAAGACTGTTTTCATTTCAATCTCCTATTGATAGTATAACAAATTATGAATTAAAGTACAACCCTTATGTTAAATTTCTGTAACATTCTTACCGTCTAAGTATTGCCTTGATGCGTGTCTAACACATTTATAAATATACTGTTTTGTTCTTACAGCTAGCTTACTATGAGGTTCGTTAGCCAATGCTAACAATTCATCTTCTGTAAAGTTTAAGCCGAATTTAACTTGAACAAATGTTACTTCTTCTTTTTTGTTTTCTGGTATTTCATTAGAACCAGATTGCATTTCTTTTTGCTTCTTCAATTCTTTTATTCCTTTCGTTTTGGTTTTCCGCATTCACTTTATTATCTTTGCTTCGAGCAAGATATAAATGTTTTCTTATCTTATCTATAACCTTATCTTCTAATTGCTTAGCCCTGGCACAACTAAACCCGAACATATCTGCACACTCTTGAAATCCGTGTTTGATAGTTAAGTCATCATTGTATCTATATTTAAAAAGACTTCTTTGTGTTGGAGTTACATATTCATTTACAATTTTGTTTACTTTACTTTTTAAAAGTTCTGAGTCTATATCTTCATCGATGAATGATAAATCTTTTGCACTTGCTTTTGCTTCTACAAAATCTGGTATAGCCCCAAATGATTTAGAATTCTTTTCTAATTCCATTCGAGTTTCAATCATTCTGTTCGAAGTTAAAGCGTAGTGCGGATAGCTAAGATTACTTGTTTTCCAATTAAGATACTCTATCATCTCTCTATTTAAAATAGTATAAGCGTAAGTGCTGAATTTTATTCCTTTGCTTTCTTTAAACTTAATACCTTTGTTCATTAACATATAAGCAAGATGATTAAAGTTATCTTGATAATTATCTGGATATCTATCATACTTCATAATAATTTTTGAAATCATTTTCTTGTTATCTAAACACCATTGTCCAATTTCTTTTGAATTCATTATTTGAATATCTCCTTATCTAATTCATCTTTATGTTCTTGCATATATAACTCTAATATAGCTAAAGCGTTCCAAGCCATATGAGCTAAGTGAGGTAGTCCTGTTTCCCCATCTTTATCAATACCAGCATTATACTTTAATAAGTGTCTTACCATCGCATCTCGATAACGTTTAATACCGTCGTCAACTAGTTGCCAGTTCTTCGGGTCGGGATACTTATGTGTTCCGAATTCAATACAAGCACCGACTGCCATCAAAGCTCTGCTGAATACATCCGTAAGAGTACCTGCCATTGGCTTTCCTGTATCGTACTTCTTGCCTGTACCATCATCAGTTAAATCATATTCCTTTTCATTTTCTTTTTTCTCAATATATCCATTGGCTAAATCAACTTTATCTTTATTAGTACCCATATTCTTCAATACCTCTTATAACTTTACCTTGTTTGCTTATTGCGTTAGCGTAATGTTCTGCTTCTTCTTTAGTTAAAAATAGTTTAGAAGAAATGGTTCGCTTATCCCAGTCATAAACTACATAGTATTCAGTACGACCGCTAGGATTACTTGACTTCATTTTATTACCTCTCATCGTTACCAACTAAAAGTTAAACCTACATTGCCAGCCCAACTTTCATCTCCTCCGTAAGCAGCCCCAACTGATAACATAACATTATCCTTGAAATTATGGAAGATACCAATTGCACCTGCTACGTTATCTCTATATAAACCACCAGAAACAGCAACTTGGGTCTTTCCTTTTGCACGGGGGTTTGGATGTAGCCCAGACAATGCAGCCATTGTAGCAAAGCCACTTTCCATCCTGTCTTGAATTTTATCTACTCGTTTATCTAAATTGTTTAATCTTGTATCGTAAGCATTCATTCTAGTATTCATATTAGATATACTTGTTGTATTAGCCTGAATTTGTTTAGTGTTTACATCAACTTGTTGTAATTGTTTTTGTTGAACTTCTGTAAGCCCGCCATCTTTACCAGTTAGATAAGTTCTACCTAAATTGTCTTTAACATAATACTTACCATCTTTAACAAAGGAGTCTGTAATATAAGTATCATAATCAGTAAAATGGAGAGTGTAACTTGATTGTCCGTTAGTACCTCTACCATTTACTCTTACTTGTTTTTCACTTGTTAAATTCTTTGGCGTCCCTGATAGCTTTGGTTGTTCCCAGCTCTCTATACTTTGAATTGTGCTCATACTTGAGTCTGTGTTAAACTTACTATCTGAATGTGTAAATGAAGTTGCATATGCTGGGCTACTTAATACAAGAATAGCCATCGCCAAAATAATTTTAGAATTTATCAATCTATATCTCCTTGTTTATCGCATTGTAATTTCTTAATCTCTTCGGATACTTTAATTAAATCCCGAAGATGGTCTGTTTTAATTTGCTTTAACTGCCTGTCTTTATAGTTAAAACAAATTGTAAAGTTTTGAATTTTTGGAATGATGCGAACTTGTATATCAAATTCTCTCCAGAGGTAAACCAATTCTTGCACTAGTTTTAATCCATCTCGTAAATCAAGAGACTTAACTAAAAATATTGCAAGCATAATTGTTTTGGGTAATTTGTTAAACATAATTTTTGCACTCCAATATTAGGCATAATCTATTATCCAACTTATACTTATATGTTATATTTCTTTTTTCGCTGTATCTATTTTTTGCTAGAGTAGCTAATATTTTTTTACAACCATCCTCATATAAATCTGAAAGCGTAAGTATTACATCTGCGTCTTCTTCAATTGAACCAGAACCTTTACCTTTAATAGCTGTGCCATCAAAGTCTTGTCCTTTCCTAGCTTGGTCAGTAGCTCTACTAGCCTGAGAACATATTATAAACTTCTTTCCAGTTCTTCTACAGTATGTTTGCAACTCTCTAGCTGCGTTAGAAATAACTGCATACTCTTCTCCATACCCTCTTACCCTCTGAATATAATCGACAATAATATATTCAAACTCTGGAAAGCAATCATACATCTTAATTAAATCTTCAACTGTTGCTCCACCTGTTTCGCAGATGTCAATATTATTAAGGTAACTATACTCTTTACTCTCTATAATGCTATCCATTATATAATTAGCTTCATCCCTGTGAGATAAATACATATCCTTTAATTGTTTCATTCCTACGCCAGTTAACGTTTTTAACTGCCTTTCCATAAGAAGACCTGCACCCATTTCACAAGAACAGATTAAAACTTTTTTACCTTGCTGTGCTAAATGAGAAGCAATTATTAAACCAATCAAGGATTTTCCTGTGTTCGGACGAGCAATAATAAAGGTAACAGAGCCCTTCCTTATTGTTTCTACACAGTCATCTAGGATTTCTATTCCATAGGTTGTATCACCTTGAGCTATTCTTTCTTCGAAATCATCTTTGATTTCCTGAATACCATCAAGAAGTGGAACTGGTTTATATATTCTTTTGTTTATATATTCATTATTATTCATCATACACTTCTAATATATCTGTCATAATCTCTTCATTAAGTTCTTCTAATTCATCATAAGTTTTTTGAAGTTTTTTAAAATCATCTTGTTGAATAGTAAGTTTTGTTTCGAAAACATTTTCATCATATTCATTTGTAGCTGGTACCATTTCTTCACCTATCTCAGCTATGATTTCATCAAATGCTGTAAGGCATTTATCTATTCTGGTCCAGATTTCCTGATAACTACTCATCGTATTCAACCTCCTTTAGTTCAGGGAATTTCATTATTAACATCTTAACGTCGAAAGCCGTTTCTCTAAGCTCTTTAGGAATACTTTTAATATATTCACAAGCTGTGTTAAAGTCTTCAATTGTGTATGGGTTTAAAGCAATCTTAATTCTATCTTTGCAGATAAAATTCTTACATTTATCATAGACCCATCCATCTTTCTTTAATAAATTCATATGGGTTTTGCCATTGTATTCTCTCAATTTCTGTTGATACTTAGCGCTACAATCTTGGTTTCTCTCTAAGTACTCTATGTATTCAGTTAGTTCAGTGAAAGCTCTTTTAATATAAGTATCACCATAATCGGTTCTCAGCGCTTTATACTGGTATTCGGTTAGTCTAACTTTTCCTTTTGGGTCAAGTTCCCCAGTTGAATTATATAATTTAGTTCGCCCAGATTTTTTGTATCTAGCTGATAGTTCTATGTATAAATTTTTTGCTTGCAGAGGTGATAAGTTCATTACTAAGTCTATCAGCAAATCATATATATCTAAGCCTCTATCAATCTTTCTTGCCATATTTTATATATCTTTCGTTAGTATTACTACATAATTTATTATTACCATTATCGCTAAAGTTGATAAAATTATTATTGTATTCATTGTTTATACTATTTCCCCAAAAATGTTTATTAGCATATCTACTCTATGCTGATATTTTGAATTAAGATTAACTCTATAAGGAGCAGCAATAATAAAATAATTATCATTAATATTTAAAACCTTTTGTAGTTTTTGTTCAAGTACTGTAGGAACATATATTCTTACAGGCACGCTTCCGCCAAAGTATTCAGAAGCTGTATAGCAACACAACTTAAGTATCATTGCTCCTGAAACAAATTCATAATCCAATAACTTACCATAATAATAAGTTCTGGTAAGGTACTTTAAATTAGATGATGGATTTTGTTCGCTCTTAATCTTGTTCATCTTTTTCTTTTTTCCTTAGTCGAGTTGCAATATACTTTCTTACGTTATTAGGACATTGTTGCTTGTTTCTGATTAGTAATCTGTCTAATCGATACAATGCTTTGTCAGTTTCCTCTTTGCCAAATTCTTCAACGAGCTTATCATAATCCTCTTGAAGCAATTCAAATTTAAAGAATACATTCCTTTTAGGGAGTCCTAATTCTTTACGGACCTCAGATAATTGAAGGATAAACCTTGCCAGTAATAAATTATTTGTGCGTATAAGAATTTGAACTTTTTCTAAATCGTCTTTTATATCTTGAATTTGTCGTTCCATCCTTTACCGCCTTGTATCTCTTTAAAATTGATTGAGCTATCTTTTTGTAATTCATTTTTACAAACCTCAATGTTATCAAAGTACCCTAATGCCTCTCGCACTCTCATTACAACTCTATAGTTATAATCTTTTATATCAATAAATTCAGATGTCATAATTTATTTTCTACTACGATTGATAACGATAGTAGAAGTCCACCCTCCTAAATAGTCTTTAACGTCATCTAACACATCAGAAAATTCCGCTGTCAATTCATCGTACGCTTTTCTGAAATCGATTGCATTTACACCAGTCATCGAAGTTGTTGTGTTACTCTTTTTATAGGTGCTAGCTTTGTTAGCATAGCTTGCTGGCTTCTCTGTGTTTTTATAAGCCGTTGAAACATCTTTCTTAGCGTTGTTCTTACAACCCATACAAGTTAACCGCTCAGGGAACTTTTCAGCAAAGCCTTTCCACTTATCATCCAGGTCAAACTCTTGTCCACATTTTGCACAGGTTACTTTAATTGTCATTGTCGTTATCTCCTTTTACTAATAATATTGTTCTTACGTCTAAGCCATCTTCACGATAATATACTTCTCTCATCTCATAATAACAACGCCTTAATCTTAAAGAAGTAAACTCGGTTTCTTCTATTGGTTTATTGTCTTTGTAATACTCAAAAGTATTATTGTCGTCTTCCGTTGTATGTGTTATTCTTGTTAATTTAATCATTTTTCAATCCTCTCTAAAAAAAATAAAGCTGGTGTAGAATAAAAGGTTATTGGAGTTATTTAACTGATAAGAGGTAAAAAGAAAGGTTAGTACTGCTGACCACCAGCAATCAACAAGCTTTTTATAAATCTTGTATTATAGACATAATAGCCATACCTACAGCTACTCCAGTTATTCCACTTGCAATTATATAATACAGATTTAACATAGGGTGTTATTCTCCTTTATTATGTGTTTCTAAAAATCTTACCATTTTAAAAACGAGGTAAGCCCGTTTTAATAGAGTAGTGTCCATTCATTCTCTTCTATTTAGGTATTCTTAATTTAGTCATATCCACATTGGAAAAATTACTTAGTTCATCTAACGTTACAAACATAATACCTTTGCCGTCTGCTTCTTTTTCTTTTACAATCCCCAATACTTCAACTTTGTTCTCTTTCAATTTGATTTTGTAATACATTTATAATTCCTCTTTCTATTTATGTTATACTAAATAACTTTTATAAATTAAAGTCATCCAGATTATTTTCGTTACAATTATTTACAAGTTCTCTAAGAACTTGCGCAGGACTAGGGCAAGGTTCGTTTACAATTTTTGCACATAAGTTTGCATACTGACTACATATTAAACCTTTGCTGTCTCCATCACTGCCATCTTTTAAAAGGAAGTCTAGTATAATATCCTTCCCATAAGGTAAGTGAATATACTTCTCGGCTTCGCTTTTTGATATACTAACTGGATAGAAATAATACTTGGTTAGTTTTTTCTTTTCGGATTTGATAAAATCGTCTATTAAGTAACGCCTAACCCCTGCGGGAATTGTTTTATTCCCAACTTGTTCGGGTTGGCTTGTACTCTCGTACAAGAATTTATTATCAATCATCATTGCAACGTGAGAAGGAACGGCTTCCTCTGGCACTAACCTTGTTTTACTTTGAATTACTCTCGATACAAAAGAAGAACCAAAGCAAAATATCAAGCCTTGAGAATGTTTTTTGAGTTCCTTCTTTAACTCCTCTAAAGTTAATAAGTCTTTTTCTTTTAACATCTTTAATCCTCTTTAGTCAGTTCGGATAATATACTTTCAAAGCATCTATCTATATTTACAATACCTCTAATAGTAAATATGATAGTAGAATTACAATTGTTGTTATAGTCAGGTTTAATCATAATAATATGATTAGGATTTACCATAACACTTTCGTGTTTGTCATTATTGCCTATAATGAACTTCATAATTTATTACCTCCTTATTTTGCTTACAATTCCTTTTCAATTAAACTTATCAGTTCTTGTTCTTGATTACCTTTTCTATTCATTATCCTAATTTGACTCGCAACACTTCCTGCCGTTGGGTTTGTGTCTGGTAGAATGTCTTTAATTACCTTAGCTATCATATTATTAGATAGCTTCAAAGGTAATAAAGTTTTAATAATATTTTGCTGACTTAATTCTAACTCCTCTTTAGTAAACTTATCAAACACCTTTGATAATATTAGATTATATGTTTCTTTGCTTATCTCATAATCATTAAAAGTTTTTCGCCTAGTTTTAATTTCCATTATTCTTAATCCTCTCATTTACGTACTCCGCTAATGGATAACAAGGGCAAGCCGTTGGGTAAAGTTGCCTATGATTAACAGCTTTATAAATTTTTGGATACATTTTTTTAATCCATTTAAAGAGTTCCACACATTTATCTAACTGTACTTGTGTAGGTTTTTCTTTACTAAAATCACCCTCTAAACATACACCTATTGAACAACTATTGTTGCCTTTGCAATGCGAACCCACATACTGTATCGGTCTACCCTGATACACCTTGCCGTCTTTTCTAATATAATAGTGATAGCCTATTCCAGCCCATCCTTGCTTTAGGTGCTGATGATGTATTGATTGTACGTCACCATTGCCACCTCGATGATGATAAACTACTAGCTTTACTTTAGTTGGATTAAGTCTATCCATTTGTTTAAATGTAAAGTTATTTTTAATTATATCCATTTTATTATCTCCTTA
>CAVIUL010000005.1:0-34740 GCA_963645885.1 bacterium
ACTAGGTGCTAGTTATTAACTAACTTATCCAGTTCTCTTTTTAAGTATTCTTTTATCTTTTTGTGTTTCTTCTTTTCATCACAAAATTTAATTTTATTTTTTAATATTTCTATTTTTCTTTCTTTCTTTACTAATCATACTTATATTATAGATTAGTTATTTGCTATATTCAATATATAATGCTTCACCTTTGCGTAATCTGATATGATGTTTTGCATCACTTTGTGCAGTATAGAGTAATTTATGCTTGCAAGTATTATTTTCCAATTCTTCTTTTAATTTTTTAACTTCATCCATAAAATCGCATGTTTGTTTTTCTTGCTCATTGAGTAATTTCTCTAAATGAGTTATTTCGACATCTTTATCTGCAATTTTATTATTTAAATCTGAAATAGTTTTTTCTAATTCTAGAATTTTTTCAGCTCCATCGTCCTCCATTTTTAACTCTTCCT
Organism: bacterium; assembly: GCA_963645885.1. Classification (GTDB taxonomy): domain Bacteria; phylum Bacillota_I; class Bacilli_A; order RF39; family UBA660; genus CAG-1000. Next base: position 453 of record CAVIUL010000005.1, read on the forward strand.
TTTTCAAATAAATCTCTAAATATTTACCATTATCAGCCACCCATTGTTCAGTGGCTATCTTATACCAAGTATATTTACTATCTTTGTATGTATCTAAATAGTTATATATTGCATTTGTCTTAACTATTCCCACAATTGTTGAAGTAGTATTATGATCTGCTCTTACTCTTAGTTCTGTGGCTATAACTTTAAATTGATTTTTTAATTCGTCTCTATTTACGGACTCTGCAACTGATATATTCTTTACTGCTGGATTATTAATGCATCCTAAATATTTATAAGAACTACTCATCCCCCAGTTTCCGCTTCCTTTTTCGCGAGTTTTATTAAAAAATGCTGAGCCGTTGTATGCTGATTCGGAAGTATATACTTTGGTTGCATCTTTTCCATAATCGATTTCTACCACGGCTACATGACCGGCACCATCCTTATTTACTCCAGTTTTTCCCTTAGACCAAACCATTATTCCTCCAGCAATGGGATAACTTGTTAATGTTAGTCCCTTCTTTTTTGCTTTTGAATAAAAATTTTCTGCATCACCTTGCAAAAAATTAAAGTAATTTCCTTTATAGCCAGTTATTTCAGAATATATTTCACTTGATCGTCCTATTGCGTATCCAACGCAATTTGATAATACATTACAATTCTTATCAGTAGGATTCCCCTTAATACAATTGCTATATCCACCATTAGCACTTCTTATATAGTGTTTATTACCTGCTCCTGGTTTTGACTTTCTTATACTAAAATTATTCATCTAAATCATCTCTTTTAATTTCTATAATATTTTCAATATCACTATATTTCTTAAATATTTTATCCTCAAATGATCTATAAATTGCATCTGCACCTAACCAAGTTATAAAACCAACCCATATTGAGTTATTTTTTGACAATTCTGTAAATGATAATGCAAATGTAATACCAATTCCTATACTAATTACAAAACTAACTAAAAAGAGCCATTTTTTGCTCTTTAACTGTTCCTTGATTTTTTGAATAGTAGCAGTACTAACTATTGATGCTCCTATACTTACTATTAAAATTTGTTTTATTATTTCTAAATTCATATTTTTATTTTTCCTTTCTATTTTCTTTCTTTTAGTATTAGTAAATCTTCATGTATGTTTTGAAAGCTCTTAATTGCTCTTTCATCATGTTGCTTGAACTCGTTATTTGTATTATCCATGCTTGTTTTAAGTAAATTTAAAGATTCAGCAATATTTCTATTACTAACGGACAATTCTTTGAGAATTGCATTATTTGCTTCTCTTTCTTGTCTCTTGTCTTCTTTTTCTTCTAATTCTTTTTCCTTGCGTTCTTTTCTATCCGAAAACAGATAGACAATAAAAAGAACAGCCATAACAACTGTTCCACCGTATTGAAAAATAACATGTGATAATTCTTTTAATTTTTCCATCTATCTCTCCTTTCTTCTTTCTTAACTAAAAGATAATTTTATATCTTCAACACTAACTGTTACAGGTATATTATTAGTTGTATTTGAAAACGAAGATGATTTTTCTATCATTAATTTAATAGAATTACTTGACCTTACTGTTGCTGCACAAGAATATAAAGATTTATAGTCATATCCTCCTGCAACAAATGATTTATTATCTAAATATCCACCACCACTGATTCTGGTATTTGCCTTTAGAATATCAACTTGTACATTTTCAATATTATCTAAATTTTTTGGCGTGAATATCGTAAAATGTAATCCTTTTGCAGAGCCAGTAACACATCCTGCAAAATCCATGCTTGTATTCAGTGCTTCAAATGTATCTCCTGGCTTATACTTCATAGAATTTTCTATATCATTTTTAAATTTATTCAAGTATTCTTTTAAATTGATATACTCATTTGATTCTTTGTGAACTATTGAATCTGATGTAATTCTTTCGTTATCTAGCTTGTAAATTGATTTTGTCGCCATAATTGTGACTATTTAACTATTCTATATATCCAATTATCTTAGTTATATTTATATTATTAGCAGTAGTAATTATCGTGATTTTAGGTGTGGCTGTAAACTGTGCTTCTGTTGTGTTACCATTTGTTATTTTTTCACCTAATATTAAAATTCTTTTTTGCTTAATATAAAAAGTACTACCCCATCTTGCAAGAGTAGTTAAATCAACATATTTATTATTTGGCTCAAATACTTTTACACTGGAACATGTTCCATCATTGTCAGCATAAAAAATTTCAATATATTTAAATTCTTCTGAACTTCTTTCCAATGTTATTGCTCCATTTGTACTGCCTGTAAATAATATCACTTTATTATTTAATAATTTATTTAATTTACTGTCTATTTCATTCAGTAAAAGATATAGGTTTTTATAACTATTAGTTCCAAATTTATGAACTATTGAACTGGATGTAATTCTCTCATTTTTTAATTCATATATATTTTTTGTTGCCATTAATTTTAAATTAAATCAATTTAATTAAATGTTAATGTTAAAGCACCAATTTCAACTGAAACTGGTGTATTGTTTTTTCCACTCATTGTACTGCCTGGTGCATATGATAAATAGATTGCATTGTCTCCTGATTTACTTGCAGACATTTTATTCGTTACATCAACATAATTAAGAATATATTCTCCAGATGTATTTCTAACAGTGATTTTTGCTGATGTAACTGTTATATTGCTTATGTTAGTTAATTTTTTTGGTACAAAAACTCCAAATCTAATTTGACCTTTTACAGCAGTTATACTTCCACCAACTGTAATGTAAGATCTATCGCTAATAATGTAAGTATCACCTTTTTGATAATTAAATTTATCTCCAATATCATTTTCTAAATTATCTAAATATTTTTTTAGATTGATGTATTTATTTGATTTTTCATGCACGATAGAATCAGATGTGATTCTTTCATCTTTTAATTTATAAATTGATTTAATTGCCATAGCAACCACCTGAAAGAGGTGTAATAGTTAAATAGCTATTCCACCTCTCTTTCTTGATAGGAAGGTGGCTACATAGCCCTCCTTCCTGTATGTATGTATGTATGTATGTATGTATGTATGTATGTATGTATGTATAAGCATCACATTCTTGTGAATGCTTGTCAATACCTTTTTCATATCTTCCTCCTTTTATGTTTCTTCTGTTTCTTCATAAGTTCCCAACTTATTAAAGCCAAGGCAATTCATATTTTCTTTAATTGTTAAATATCCATTAACATTAAAATAATTTTCATCTCCCTTCTCATACCAATTATGATTAGGAATACCTTTATTTATAATAAATGAATATGTACTTGAAGAAATAGAGTCCTCTATTGACACTTCAAACATCCAACTTGATGAATAATCACAAATTTCCCCTAAATCATAGTTATTTAATTCAAAATTTCCATCTTCATCAACATTTGGATTTAATGTTATTTGTGTCCATTCTTCATCTGTTTTCTTTTTATATTTGCAAAGACATTTCTTTATGTTCTGATTCTGATTTGCCAAATCAAAGCTTCCAACATAATATTTGCCTTTTAAATTTATGAATATCTTTGAACTAGTAGGATTTTCTCTTTTTCCACTTGCTGTTATTGTAGGTAAAAAATATGGTACTATATTTTCCATTAGAAAATCATAGGTACTTATAAAACCTCTTGAATCAGTTACCACTAACTTATATGAATCCGTCCATTCAGTGACCAATGGACTCTCAGCAATTACCCCATCGATTTTTTCGGATTTTATTATTGATTCATATTTTGCAACTGCATTCCAACTTAGTTGTGGCTTTGAAACATATTTTATGAATCTTTGATTATTGCCTGTCAAAGCAATTGTTTTTGCATTTGTGTCTAAGATACTGGTATCTTCTATTCCAGGAGAACATGCAATTTCATTAGCATATGCTATAAATGTAGTTTCTTTTGAATCTCCTATTTTTACTGTTTGATTATAAGTATCTGCTTTTATATATCCTTTTATACTTTTCTTATCTGGAATTAAATCATATGTTGAAAGAGGCAATATAAAATTGATTTGTGTTTCTTCAATAGGAGAATCAAATATTGATGTATAATCCCCACCTTCAAACTTATAAAATAATTTAGTTGTATAATTCTTATTTTTCTTATCAATGGTAATCAAGATAGGTTGATTTATTACTCCATCGCTTGCAGTAACATCGCTTGCTCTTGGAATAGTTAATAATTCAAATGTTTTTGATGCAGTACAATTATATGATGACTTATAAATCCCAGCTTTTATTTCAACACTAAAACTCTTATTTCCATCATTATTGTGTTCTATTGTATATGTGCCTTCTTTAATTAAAGTACCATTATAAAGTTTAATTCTGGTTGAAGATTGATAAATTTCTTCACCCTGTATCTTTAATAAGAATGGACCTGAATAATAATATGAAGATTCAGCATCTCCATACCCTTTGAGTGTATATTTAAATGTCGTTTTATTGCTTTCTATATCTTGTTTAGTTATGCTCCAATTAAATATTACACTTCTACCTTCATAACCATTTGTATTGACTGAACCACTGGAAGATCCAGCAAATAATTGTATATCTAATTTCATCATAATATATATACCCCCGTTCCATTATCAGTATCATCAGGTATATAGTCTTCAAATCGTGAGTATGTTCCACAAACAAAGTATTTTTTAACTTTTAAATTTTCTGTTCTAACAACTGATTCTTTTGTATCCTTATCATATCCAGCAAACAATAATTCATCATGATTTTCAATGTCATCTACTGATAATCCAGCTTCATTTATAGTACTACTTGTTCTTGCTCCGGTTTTTTCATAATGCATTCCATTCTCATCAAATGTTCCTGATATAGTTTTTACTGTTTTAGTAACTATTTCGTTTCCGTTTTCATCTACATAAGTACCTTCTAGTATCTGTTCTATTTCCGTTTTTTTATAAGTGTTTGATTCTACTGTTGTTACTTTTCCAGAGATTATTTCTAACTTTGCATTTATTTCATTTTTTGTCTTTTTTGCACTTGTAGATGTTTCATAGTCAGTTGCATTAATAAAATCACTTTGTTCAAATTCACCTTCATTATCTTTTGAAATTTGACATACAAGAATTTCACCATCTTTTAACCATAAGTCTCCATTATCATATGGTGGAATTGGAGCGGATGTAAAAATTCTTCTCTTTCCATCTGCTGTATCTTTTGCAGCATTTGCAACCGATAGTGCTTCTATTACATCTTTATCTTTAATTTCTTCCCAAAGATAAGCATTATCCTTAAAACTGAATTTATAAGCATAACCAGTATTCGTATCATAATATAAATCACTAGTGTGTTTTTCATATTCTTTTTCTTCCCATTGATTTGTTGGATAGCCCTCTGTTGTCGGTTGACCTGAACCAAACCATATTTCCACTTTATCTGCAACATCTTTTCTTATGTCCTCTAAATCTTTTGTAGCTGATTTTACAAAATTCTTTAATTCTTTCTGTGTTTGATCCAAACTGTTACTATTGTTCTTTGTTTCTTTTTTTAACTCTGATATTGCTGTTAAGTCATACTTTCTTTCTAAATCCTGTGGTGTTCTTACTTGTGGTATATCACCTTTTACACTCATTGTTACTCCTTTCTATTGAAAAAGAGAGGATTTCTCCTCTCTTACCAATAAACTCTACCATTTTTAATTTTCATCTTATTTTGTTCTATAAGATTCATTTTTTCTTCATAACTAATATCTAATTCTGATATATAATCAACTATTTGCTTGTTATATGTTTTAAATGATGAATAATATTTTTTTATCAACATTGCCTTTTGTGGAATGTTCATATTTAAAGAATTTATATAACTATAAATTGCTTTTTTTCTAGTTGCTGATTTATATCCATTTTCTTTGCTGTATTTTTCTTGAATTTCATTGATGTTATATAAAGCATCAATATAAGTATCAATATCATATCCAGCATTATATACATTATTCATTACCTTTTCACTAGAATAGTATTTAGCATATAACATTGCTTTACTATAATTTTCAAGATTTGAATTAATAATGACATTTGTAATATTTTTTTGCTTTTCTCTTTTTAATTGTTCTTGAACTTCTTTTGCACCATTTTCTTGTTTTTCAATTTGTTCTTTATAATTTTTTGTGATCTTACTTATTTCATTTTTTGCTACAAAGTAAGATGATTTTTCATTGCTCCTCATACCTGCAATAAATTCACTATCAGAATCATTTACTTTTTTCCATTCATTTTGAGTATCTTTGTAATATTCTTTATCATCTACTCTTGCATAATTTCCTGTAATATTTACTCCATTATAATTAATCAATCCATTTTTAGAAATTGAATTAATTTCCTTTTGAATCTTTTGAACTTTTAGATATTTTTCTTTTTGAGTGATTGTAGTATCTGATTGAACTTCTCTTCTTTCTTTATATAAATCACTCAACTCTTTTGAAACATCTGAAAAATATTTATATTTTAATATATCTTCATCTGTTGCATAATCACTATTAGATTGAATTTGTAGTTCTTCTTTCTTTTCAAAGAAATTTCCAGGATATTTATTATCATCTGTTGAATTTACTACAAATGAATCACTAAGAGGTGAAATTAAATATTCAAATATATTATCTGCACCATTCTTTGTTTCTTGTGAAAGCATAGGTAAAAGTACATCTCCGATTCCACCACTGTATTGATCTAATAGATAATTAACTTTGTAAGGACTAACATTAAAAGTTTTTCCAATGAAGTTACTTATTGAATCAATCTTGGCGTCTGTTTGCTCACTCGCTGGCTTATTTTGTAATCTTGTTGGAACAATATCTCCACCATGCCATGCTTTGTTTTCTTTAACTTGTTTAATAGGTGCTAAGATGTTGTTTGAGCTTGGATCACCAACACCTATTTGACTCCAAGAATTATCTAAATATCCTTTAAATGGACTCTCTTCACCTTCTATACCTTCTATTGTTCTTCTTGCTAAACTTCCAAATACTGAGTTAATTCTTCCTTTTGGTATTCTTATAAAATTATTACCAACTTTTATTAGATAATAATTATCTTTTATATAGTTAGGAAGTGCTTCATAGTCTTCATCTTTATCATCACCAACTCCGAATAGAAGTTCATTTATAATTGCTGGAGCGACAGAAAGTAATGCTCCTTTTAATATAACTGATGTTACACCTTTTGCTCCATTTTGACCTGTTATATTTCTTATTGCTTTATCTAATCCTTGTACACTTGCATTTAAGAAAGTGAATCCATTTCTATTTAATGCTTTTGTTATATAACCACCACGACCAAAATTAGTTGTTACCTCTCTTGCATTATAAATTGCTTCTTGTAATGAATCACCATTTTTCAAGCTTGCTTTAAATTCTGCATATCTTGGAGCAAGTTCTATTAATTCATTTAATTCTACTAATTTCTTTCCAAATTTTGATATAACATTTTTTGATTTGCTATCTAGTTCAGAATAGTCTCCATATGTATTTTCACTACCATATAATGCTAAAAACTGTTGTGCTTCTTTTGTTTTTGCTGCTTTTAATTCCATAATTGCTGCTTTTTCGCCAACTCCAAAATAAGTCTTTAACATGTCCTTAGTATGTTTTGAGTTGATTGGTGCGTCTTGTATATCTTTGATAGCATTTCTAACCAAAAATATTGGATTCCAAGTTGTAATTAAATTTCTTCTTATATTACTTACTTTTTGTATTGGATTTGTTATTATGGAGAAATCTTTTTCTAATTCTTTTATCTTATTTTCATATGTGTTAGAAAGTTCATTATATAATTCTTCACTTATTTGTGCAGACATTTTTTTACCATCAACATATGCACTTACTACTTTTGTTCCATCTACATCTGTGAAAAGACTATCTAATTCTGTTGGATTCTTTCTACTGTCTGCTGGAAGTTCACTTTCATATTTTCCTAAATATGGAACAATTTCTTTATATAACTCATTTGCTCTTATTGCTGATTTATATTTATAAGTTTGTTTTACCATTGCATCTTCAACAGATAAAAGACCAGAAGTATCTTGTGCATTACCTTTTGCCTTCAATAATGTTGAGAATGGTTTTACATTACCTTCTTCATCATAATATTTACTTTCTTCTACTGTATTTTCATAAAATGGTACATAACTTCTATAAATTCCATTTTCACCTCTGAAATTTTCATATTGGTCTTTTGAAACTATTCCTGATTTATATTGTTCTAGTAATATATTATCAAAATACTTATATACATCTTTTGTCCATTCTTTCAATACAGGATATTTGCTTTCATAAGCATTTACAATTTGTTTTGAAATTTCAAGTGGAACTCTACTACCTTTTCCAATTGCATGTCTTTCAATATTAGATTTTTGAATTAAATAATCATTAAATATCTCATACATTCCTGCTTTTTTTGCTGGGGCAAATATTTCTTTAATTCCTTTTCCAATCGTATTACCATTAATATCAGTTTGTTTACCATTGATATTATATTGAACTTCACCTACAACATTATTTAACATATCAGCAGTAAATGTAATTTCTTTGTTTCCTGTTGCCAATGCTGTTTGATCTATTATGTAATTTTTATTTATAAAAGCTTCTTTTAGTATTCTACTCATTTTTTCTTTTTGTTCTGTTAATTCTTGTTTTTTAACTTTTTTTCGTAAAGGAGTTATATCTCTACTATCAATGTAGTTATCTATTGATTCTTGTGTTCTAATTGTAGTAGGTAAAATATCATCTACAAAATCAAATTGTATATCTTTTAATAAAGTAGAATTTTTTTCTAAGTTACTATTATATTTATCTTGTATTATTGAATCTGTTATATAGTCGGCTATATTATCTATTGCTTCTTTTGGTATTTCAACACTCTCAACAACTTCATTAGCAATATTTGCAACCTCTGCTATTTTTAATAATTGATCACTAGGATTTACTATATTATCTGGAAAATAATTTGGTAATCTTTCATTTAATGCTTTATATGCAACATCAACTGATACTCCATCTTTTGTAAATCGTATCTTTCCAAAATTTCTACGGCTAAAATCATTATAATCTGGTATATCCATTTTTATTCCGTCTGATACTTTTATAGGAATAGTTCTTATTAATGACTTAATTTCTCTTGCTTCCTCATTAACTATTTTATTTTCTACTCTCGTAAACTTTTTTTCTAAAATATCTGCTAATTCATCTGTTGTATAATCATAATCTATTGTTTCCTTAATAATGTTTTTAAGTTCTTCTCTTTGATTTTTTCCTAATCCTAAATTTGAACTTACATTCTTTGATAGATTATTAACAAGTTTCTCATTATCATAATGGTTACTATCTTCATCAGATAATGATTTTATGTAATTTTTATCATTCATTAAAGCATCTGTTAAAAGATTTGAGTCATTTTCAGTTAGTGGTGTATACTTTTGTCTATCAAAATTTAAATTTTTAGGCGTTTCTATATAAGCACTTGGTTTATTATTTTCAATAGTTGTATTATTTTCATTATGAGTATCTTTATTTATTGATTCAGTTTCATTCTTCACTGGTGCTATATCATCTTTTATAGTATTGTTTTGAGCTTGATTTTGAATATTACTTATTTGGCTAGATAAATTATCTAGTTTATCAGAAACATTCTTTATTTCTTCTTTTATTGGTGATATTTCATTATTAAATAATTCACCAAATTTTGTTTTTGTACCCTTTTTATTTGAAACTAATTCATTTGCTGAATCTTGGTTTTCTACTAATGAGAATTTTAAATCATTGAATTGATTTACTACTCTATTTCTATCGCCTTCAATATTTGGATCATATTCAGTATATTTAATATTTCTTTCTTGAAGTTCTTTTTTTAGTTCGTTACTTACATTATTTGGTATTATCAATTGTTGGATTTCATCTAGTCCTACTGCTCTTTGTGGTTTTGCTTCAAAATAATCAGTGGGCATATTTTTTAATTCTTTTAGATCTTCTATCAATTTAGTTATTTGTTTATCAGAAACATTTCTTGATGTTTGATAATAGTCATTTGTTAATTTTTTAAAATTCTCTATTGTTAATTCACCTTTTGCAAAATCTGCTACTAATTCGCTTACTGTACCTAAATCTGCATCGTTGTTATCAACAATCTCATTTAAATCAGATTCTATTGCATTTCTCAATTGACTTAATCTTTCGTTTTCTTGTGATAAATCTGTTAATTTATTTTCGTTTCTTTTTATATCTTCTATGTTTTTAAATTGAGTTGCCATTTGTGCTTGTATTTGTCCATAACCAGCAGCCCAATTTTGTGAACCCTTTGTATTTTGTGATGTTAAATTATTTACTATATTTTCAAGATTATATTCATCATGTAATTGCCAAAAACTTCTTCTATTTCCAGATGGTGTTAAATAATCTTTTCCATTATAAATACCTTTTTCGGCAAATAATGGTTTAGTTTTTTCTATTAAATATTCTTTTATTCCACTTTTTATTGCTGCTTCTCTTTTGTTTTTTTGAGTTTGCCATTCATCCAATTCTTCACTAATACCTGATTTTATCTTTTTAAAATCTTCATCATATCTCTTTAATTCTCTTACAACATCTTGTCCTGTACTGTCTGTTACATTTTGATGTTCTATAAAATCATTTAATTGATTTATTTTTTCATTATATAAATATTCTTTTGTAGGACTAGGTAAATCAGAATTATTATAATACTTCTCTATTAGTTCAAAATATTGTTGTCTTAGTTCTTGTGAATTTACTAATTTATTAACATCAAAATCATTATCAATAATGAATTTTTGTATATCATTTGATAATTGATGAAATGAAACTCTCATATCAACTTTTTTATATTCTTCTTCATAATCAATATTATTCTCTTTTACATATTTATCTACTATTTTTTCGTCTCTGGTTAAGACATTTGCTAGATATTCAGGTGTATTATTACTTTCAGCATAATCTTCTAACTCATAGCTTTTAAGACCTAATTCATCTGATATTTCTTTTAAATCAGTTGTGTCTAAATTATAATCTATTTGTGGAAATGTAGGTGACCAAACATCTCTATCATATACTTCATTCTCTTTTATTGCAGGGTCTATTGTAGACTTTTCAAATAAAGCAGTAATTTCACCATATTGATTATGATCTATTATATTTGGATTTGTTATAGCTATACTAGGAACAGGAATACCTCCTAATTCTAATATGCCTTTTAATTTGCTTTCACTTAAATTATGCATTGCCATTAACTTTTTATCATCCCTTATAGGAATGTTTGTAGGTAATTCAGCAGTGTCAAATGTTATTTCTTTATTAGTAGAATTATCAACCATTTTTCCATTTTTAGAAATTGAATACTTTTTAGTGTTATCATCATTATTTTTGTTATTAATTCGGTCCTGTTGTTTTTTTGACTTGTTATCTTTTTCCAAATTAAAAGAACTATTACCTAGTTCTTCTTTTGAATTTAGTGAATATCTTATATCATCTTTGTTAGAAATTGCTATATCTTCTACATCCTTTATTTTCTCTAATTTTACCTTCTTATCTGAAAATTGACTTTCTAAAACAATGCTTTTTAAGTTTTTTAGTTCTTTTCCATTTGTTGTGGTAATTGAAACTTCTACATTTTTAAATCCAGAATTCTTTAAAGCAATAATTCTATGCCTGCCATCATGTTCTGTGACTTTACCACTTTCTGGATTTATTGTTATATTAAAAGATGATGTTTCATAAATTTTGTCATCCGCTAAGTATCTATCATTTTTAATCATTTCTTTTTCTAGTCTAATCAATAAATCTGGATTTGTTGTTAATTTTAAAAAATCTCCAACATCTAATTTTGCAACATAAATTTTTTCATTATTACTTTTTGCTTGCTTTTTTAAATCATTTAATCCCTTGGCAGTATATTGCAATCCTTCAAAATCTTTATTAATTTCATAGTTATAAGTTTGTCGTTTAGATTCTTTTGATGATTTCTGCAATCCACTATAAACCTCATCATTTCCCAGTACTTCTCCTCTGGTAATAGTTTTATTACTAATAATGCTGTTTCCAAACTTATTCCTTCCTCTTTCATTAAAAAAGTCAGTTCCCTTATGTCCTTCGCCATACAGTTCCATCACTCCGGGTTTATTATATATAAAATCTTTATCACCGTCAAGTTTTTGCACATTTTCTAAATCTTTTAAATATTGTTCAATGGGAGTTTTATTTTTGGTAAATAACCCATATTTTGTTTCTTGTTTATTTATATTATTTTTTTCTTCATTGTATGCTTTTTCAAATTTATTTTTTACACCTTCCCAATATAGTTTTTCACTTTTAAATCCAGTTACTTCATTATTATCTTTTATTGTATTAGATGTTTGTAGTTTATCTATTACCCATCTATACATTTTTTGTGCTATATTAGGATTATTATTAACAATTCTATTTATATATTCTTGAGTACCTAACTGTTTGCCTAATGTATTTGCAACAATTTCCTCATCTATTTTTTGGGAAAATTTATTAGAAGTTCTGTCATAATACTTTGAGTAAGTGTTTTCTAATTCTTTTCTCATCTCTTCGTAATTTTCTGTTGTTTTTGCATAATCCAAAACTTCCTTAAATAGATTGTTGCCTGAATCTGTTTCTTGACTTAGAATGTCGTGTGTCATTTCATGGGTTGCTATTTCTTCTATGATTTGATCTTGTGTAGCATTCGGATTAAATATAACAGATGTTTTCCCATCTTTTGTTTGCCAAATTGCATTTTGTTTTTCACTATCAAATTTTGTTGCATCAAATCTTGCTTCTAGATTTCTTTTATTCATAAAATTTTGAATATTATTGATTTCAAGTATTTTGCCTTCATCACCACCGTATGCTCTATAAGATTCAATTAAATTAAGTCCTTCACTTGAAGTAGTATATACTTGTTTTCCATTAGCATCAGTCGTTTTATGTCCTACTGCTTTTATGTAATTTTCTCTTGACATTAATCCTTGTTGGATTTCACTTAAATTTATTTTATTTTGTCCTGATTTTATATCATCTTTTATATTACTTGCAAGATTCTTTTTTATTTGTTCTTCTAATTCTGCTTTATCTTTATAGTTATCAGTGACTTCCTGGTTTAATGTTCTATTTACAATATCATTAAATTGTGCTTTTACTTCATCAACTGTCATATTATTTTCTTTTGCATATTCTTTTATAATATGATTGTTTTGAGTTTGATTTATTAATTTTGCACCACCATTTGTAATAGCTGATGTTAGCATTGCTGAAATAAATGCATCCCATGACTCTTGCGATGTTATAGAATCACCTATGTCTTTTATAACATTCCCACTTTGATTTTCCATACCATAAGTATAATTTTTATCAAAATAATGAGTTATATTATTCCCGGTTGCTACTAATGCATTAGATATTATTTCTTCAAAACCCTCACCAGATGCATCAAGTATTTTCATTACATTCTTTCCAATATTTCCATTAAAATACTTAGATACTGATTCGCCTATTTTTCCTACTAATTTATCTCCCCATCCTGCACTTTTCATACCTGGCATTCCATCAAAAAATTGTTCACTTATTGCTTCTGCAAAGCCATTTATTAATCCTGCTTTTTTTGCAGTCTCATCATCTGCACCATTTTTATAAGCTTCCGTTCTACTATTTCCATAAGAACCAAGGAATGAATTTAAAAAACTTCCTGCTGTACCAATTTCCGCTCCACCAAATAATGGTGCTATATTTGCCATTGATACAAAAGCACCTACATTTCCGATTCCTTCTGCAACAGAATCAGACTTTTCTGCAAAAATTGATTTTTCATCTACCTTTTTTGACCAATTTTCTTTAAATATATCATTTGTTTCTCCAAGTAAAGCCCCAGTTACATCTACCATAGCATTTTTCTTTTCGAAATCAAATAATTGTTGCCCACTTTTTCTTAGACTATTTGCATAAGATTTATTACCCAATTTGTCCCAAATATCTGCTTGTATATTAGAACTTTTCTTCATTGCATCGCCTAAAAAATATCTGCCTGAATCAATTGCACTTTCCCACATACTCATGAAGCCTTTTCCAGCATTAGTTAAAGCATCAGCAGATGAAGACAATACGGTATCTCCTACATTTAATATTGTTTTAGTAACATCACCTGCATCATATCCATCTTCCCATAATTTTTTTATCTTTTTTGTTTTTTTTGTAGATTTTAACCAAGCACTGTCATTATCATCTTTTACTGGTGCTAGATCATCTAAAAGTTTCTTATTAATTATCATCTGTTACCTCCACATTAATTTTTACTTAATATAGTTAATAAATTTGTCCACCATTTTTTGTTGCTATTTTTCTTATTTTTTTCATATAATTCTTTTGATGGACCATATTGTTCTCCAGAATCTTTCGTGTTCTTTTTATTTGTACTACTTTCACTTGTATTATTTTTACTAGTTTCAGTATTTGTTAATGAGTATGCACTAGTACTTCCACCACCACTACTAGTTAATTTTTTTTTTGAAAGAGCATATTCCTTCTCCCAATTTTTTTGTTGTCTTTTTGCTTCCGATTTTTGGAATGCTAATGTTTCATTATATTGTCTTATTTGTTCTGCTAGTGAGTTTTCAGCATTAATTTGAGAAAGTACATTATTCCAACGCTCATTATAAATATTATCAATATTTTGTTTTGCATCTATTTGACTTAAAATTAATTGATTTTTATATTGGAATCCATTTAATCCTAATTCTAGTTCTTTTTGTAATGCATCATATGCTATTTCTGCTAATTTACTATTATTAGTTAATCTAGCTTGAGCAATACTTCTATCGTAATTTTGAGTAGCATTTATATATACTTCTCTTGCAGTAGATACTCTGTTTTGATATTGGTTATACATACTTACTTGTGATGATTCGCTATATCCTGTATTTCTAAGCCCACTGCTTGCTTCTTTCTCGGCATTTGCTCCATATCTATTAGATTCTTTTTGCCAATCGCTATATGCACCTTTTTGTTCTTTTATATAATCTTTCTCTAGTTTATCTTTTTGTTGATTTATTTCATCTATTGCAAGTTGTGTTTGCTCATTTTGTAATTCTTGTTGTTTATCAGAATAATCCTTTGCTGCATCTATTTGTTTTTGATAGAAATTATCTGATTCATTAATCATGTCATTATATTTATTATCAATTTCATTTATTTTGTTTTCTTTTTCTGCTTCAACATTTTTAAATCTTTCATCTTCATAATTAACACTATAATTTGTAGCCATAAATTTAACCTCCTATCGTTTTATATAAGAACCAATAAATGCTTCTATCATTATTGATTCAAGTTTCATTTTCTTTGTAGAACTTATCTTTAATTGAATATCCTTAAATTTTTTCATTTTTATTCTTGGAACTATATAATCATTAACTTCTTCGTATTCACTTATTAGTTGTTCTTCATTATCTTTGTTCGTTTTAACTAAAATTTTTATGTTGTTACCTTCTACTTCTACAATACAGCCTTTTTTATTAGTTGTTTTTTGATAATTTCCATAACCGAAAGTATCCTTTGGTGTTAGCCAATAACTGCTTACATCATTTGTTGTATTTGTTAATGAATAAATTCCGTTTTCACTGCCTATATATAAAGTTCCATTTTTTACTGTCATATTAGTTATTTTTTTATTAAATTCCCAATAATACCAATCATATTCATAATTACCATTTAACTTTGTAATTGATCTTGAATCTGCTAGATAAATCTTATTATCTATTGCAACTAGTAAATATCCTTCCCATTCTTCTAAGATCATATCTTCATAATTTTTTTCACTTAATAATTTGTTATCAATAAATGAACTTCTATGTGATATAACTTGCTCAGTTGTAATATCGCTTGTTATTCCTTCCATTCCTCTATCAGAAAAGAATACAATATCATCATTAAAATTAATTCCAGTAGCTATACAACCAGTAGATATATTTGAATGTGAATTAGGATATATTTTTCCATATGTAGAATCTATTGTAGGGGTATGATAATAGATTGTAGTATTTGCTTGTGATGGCTTTTTAAACACCCACAAAGCATTATTTCCTGCTATCATACATTTTATTGGTGATAAGTCTAAACCTTCGTCATAATAGTCTAAATCGCTTACATATGTAGGATCATTTAAACTTGAATGCCATAATACATTCGGATAGTTTATATTTCCACTAAAAAATACTCTATTATCAAATACAGTTAATAGAGTACACTTCTTTATTCTATCTGCATATCCTTGAACTTCTTTTATATATGTTATTTCTACATTATCTTCTCCAACTGTATCTGGACTTTCAGGAGCCGTTGTAAATGTTATCATTCCTTTTGTCATATTCACTGTATAATCGGTATCAGGTATTTGGACTACATCATTTACTTTTATATTTGTTACACCTGTTATATTTTGAGCATCCAAATAATAATCTGTTGATTCTCCATCTGCACAAAAGGTATTTTTTCTATACTTTGATAGCATATTTACATCTTCGTAAATGGTTCCTCCACCCTTTGGACTTCTACTTATTGAAGTTGTAGGTATATATCCGACTACTTCCTTTAATTCTGTTCCATCATATTGTAAATAATTGATTCCATCTTTTATATAAAGAATGTTATTGAAAACAAAGAAATTGCTTTTAAAAGGTTTCATTCCTACAAATAATTGTGTTACAGTTCCATCGTCAATCTTGTATAGTTTTGTTCCTGAATGTACTATTTCTATTGTCTTATCATTTATTTCATAAAAAAAATGCCCAAAGATAGAATTATCAAAACTTTGATACAATTCTAAATCTGGGCGAGTTTCTATCATATTTGATGATTTATAGTTTTTATAAAGATTTAGTGCATCAGCACAACGATTTAAAGATATTTCTCCTTCTCTACAATCTATACCTTTAAAGTTACCATATCTTCTTGTTATTAATGATCCACTTGTTGACATTTTACCTCCTATATATTAATTCCACCCGTTATTTCAACACTGCCTGTTGCATATCTTGAATCAAGTGTTTGAATTAATTCTCTATATCTATTTGAATATATTTGTCCATATTGATTGGATACATCTGCTTTTAATAAATCAGCTGCAATTCCTAATGGTGCAATCTCTAATGCGTCTAGTGATAATTCTAACTTGAAATCATCTGATGTTGTTTCATCAATAATAGTTGGATATTTGTAATATGTTATTAATGCTTTTCCTGCTTCCATAAACTGAATATTTAATTCATTTATATCTTCATACTGAATATTTTTTATGTTTTTTAATTGATAGAAGTTGTCTAACTTACTTAAATCATATATTTGATTTTTTGTAACCTCTTCCTCTTTATATGCTGGAATTTTTTTATATCTTGCTAACTCAAATAGTATCTCATTTATTACAAATGGAAGTTTTGCTTTTATATCATGATCATCTGTTTCAGAAAGCACTCCACTTTTTGATTCCTCTATTAAAGTTAAAACTTTTTTCTTTAATTCCTTTAATGTCATATTACCTCCCACTATTTTGGATTTATATCCGTATTATTTTCATATATTTTTTTTACTTCTTCTATTTCTTTCTCTAAATCTTTTAATTTATAGACTTCACGATTAGGAATTATATATCCATCTGATTCATTCCATATTAAAACCATATTTTCTTTTAATTCTTGCGTTAATATACTTTGTTCCTTACTCTTTATTCCGCTATATTCTGACTCTCTTGTTATAGTAGTTGTTAAAACTAAATTCTCTAATGTTTGATGTATAGTTTTGTCGTCTGTATATTCATCAAACTTTGTATCTTTTGTTATAGTCCTTCCATAATATTGTTTTAATGTTGGTCTTATCGTAAATAATTCGTTATTCATATTTCCTCCTATTTTTGGTTGCCTCGGCTGGATTCGAACCAGCAGAATGCAAGAGTCAAAGTCTTGTGCCTTACCACTTTGGCTACGAGGCAATAAAAAAAGAGGATTGCTCCTCTTTTAATACTATATTTCTGTCTTTAATACATAAATTTCTTTTGGTCTTGTAATTAATGCGCCAAATACATATAGTCCCTTTAATGCATCTTGAAATGCTTTTTCTGGTCTATATGCTTCTACTTTCTCAATTTGTTCTGCAAATGCAATTGCTTTACTAGTTCTTATGATATTATAAACTACATCATCTGTTGTAGATGCTGTTGCCTTTTTACCAGTAGGTAATAAATTTTCTACGCATACATATGCATTATTAATTTTACCAACTGCACCTTTCTTTAAGATTTCTGGATTATTAGTAGATAGTTCTGTTAGTGCTTGTCTGTATATTGTAAATACAGTTGGCGCTACTTCAAAGTATAATGGTTCACTTACTGGAACATTATTCTTATAAAGTTCTGCAAATCCTAATTCTACTTTCTCAACTGCATTTGATTTTGTTAATGCAATTGCTGATGAACTTGCTAGTGGATTAGTAGTTGCTTCAACACCGGCTTTAACTAACTTAGCAACATATTTATCTCCTTCTTCTTTTAATCCTAATGATGCTTCTCTTGCTGCGTTTTCCATTAATCCTGGAACACTTTGAGCCTTATCAATATCCTCTACTTGATAATTAAAATAGAAATATTGATCTAACTTTAATACTTTTTCAGAATCACTTAAACTTTCTAATGTTAAATCTGTCCCTGGAACATATCTATTAATAGTTGGTCTAGTGACACTTAATATTTTTAACTCCTTTGCATTTTTTGTTTCTCCCTCATATTGGAAATCACAGTGATTTCTTAATGATGTTATTGTTTTTAACTCTTTTTGGATTGCTTTACTCCAAATAGTTTGTTGAAATTTTGCTACTGACATTTTTTATTTTTCCTTTCTTTTGAAGTATGAGCATTTTTTATCTTCCCCTTGTCATTGAATTTCTTACTGCATTCCACACTTTTGGATCATCTAAATCATCCTCACTTAATTGTGCTATTTCTTCTTGCGTATAGAAATCTTTTACAACACTTGGGCTTTCATTTTTCATACTTCCTATACTTTCTATTTTTTCTTTTGGTTTTATTTTTTGATAAAATTCATATTTTTCTTTTAGACTCATTGATGGGTCAAGATATTTTGAAAAGTCTTTAAATTCTTTTGAATCAATGTCTTCCATAGTAATTCCTAAATCATTTATTTCCTTTAATTGTTCAATTCTTTTTCTTTCAACGGCTAATTTTTTAAACATGATTTTATCTCTTGGAGTCATTTTATCTACTCCGATTGAAGCTAATCTATCAGTTTCTTCAACTATATCTTCATACCCTGAATCTATAATTGCTTGTGCTTCTTTCTCAGCTCCTGCTTCCATATCGTATTGATTTGGTCTTTCTTGATATTGAGGCATTTCTATTCCTTTTTGAGTATAAAATTCTTTAAGGTTATTAATTGCTTCTTTAATATTACTTGTGCCCATTCCAGCATTTAATACTTGTTCTGCATACTCATAATCTTTAAGTTTTCTTTCATACTCTTTTCTTATTTTTTCTTCTCTTCTAGCAATCTTTTTTGGAATTACCTCATCAAGTTTCTGATTAAATTCAGATTCAGTATATAATTTTTCTTCTGGACTTTGATTTTCTGTTACATCCTCAGTGGTATTATTACCATCAACAAGTTCTTCTGTTGCTTGTTCCACAACATTTTCAGTAGTATCTGTATTTACTACAAGTTCTTCGTTATTTTCCATAACTTTTTCTCCCTCCTATTTTTGATATGGTTTGCTTCCACTTATTCCATATGAGTTTTTGGTAAGGTCTGCAATGCTTAGACCAAATAAAAAACACTTTTTAGTGTCCTTATTTCATATTACTTTGTTGATTTAATGCATCCATTATTTGTTGAGACTGGCTTTCTGCATCTCCGCTAATGAATTGATTTGCTCTTTGTTGCATTATTTGTGCTTGCGCTTCTATTTGTGCTATTTTTTGTTGTTCTTCTTCCATCAACTTAATAGCTTCTAATATTTCTTGTTTTGGCATGGTTGAATTATCAGGCAATAATTGAGCATATATTTTTAATTCTGATAATTTTTGTACATTGAACATACCATTTTTAAATAAATTCTCAATAGATAATTCTCTAGCGTATTTATCATATGGACTATCAGGTGTTATATCTATTTTTACAGTTCCTTTTAGTTTCTTTAAGACTGCTGATGGAACAGTTACTAATTTTGTATATTCTGTATTTGTTGTTTCATCTATTTCTTTTGCTTCTAACTGCATTCCATTAGGAGTATATATCGTCCACATATCAAGCCATATTCTTGCAAGGTCTTCTATAAATTTTTTCAATGCGATTGCTTGCTTACTCATAGGTTGTTGACTGGCTTGTTGAATTGCTAATATTGCTTTTCCACTTGCCTTTTCTGGATTTGCTCCACCTGTGGCAATATCACCAGCATTTTTTAATTCACGAGTTATAGATATTAAATCGCTTATTACTCTATTTACATCTCCACTCATTGATGCAGGCTGTATATAAGTAAATATTTTAGATACATCATCTATTTGAGCACCATTCTTAATTTTTATTATTCCGCCTATCGTATTTACTGCGTCTGGATTAGATATTTTATTTACATCAATTACCTTTTGAGTGTATGCACACTGTTTTATTGCTAATAAATATCTCGCTAGTGTTTTATTTAGTTCCAATTGATTTGGAATTAAATTTCTTACTTCTCCTTCACCCCTTGAAGAGCCTCGCTTATTTTTCCATAAGAAGTGTGCTAATGGATATAATGATAAGTTAGTATTTTTCGCCTCAGATATATTTATATATTTAACTGCTGGTTGATACCATACTTTACCATTTTCATCTTTCCAAAGTTTTATTAGATATGTACACATTGGTTCTTTTTCGTATTTTGCATCATCGCCTGCTTGATCTTGATAATCATTATCACCAACAATATATTTTAATGTTTCTGGTGTTGCACCATTAATTGCTGCCATCTTTTTAACTTCTACAATACTTCTTCTTCTTGCAACTATTATATATGGTTGTGATTGTATTTCAGATGATTGTTCATTTCCATAATATACATCATTTTTTGAAAGAATTTCATTAACTGGTGACTGTGTTGTTTCATTGAACCACACATACATTATTCCTTCATCGTTTATAGCTGCATCTTCTGAAACATCTCTAACCTTTGTATCCATCTGGTCGTTTTCCCAAACTTTTGCTGCCTTTTTGTCTAATAATTCACATACCTTTTTTGCAACTGCTCTAAATTTTGCTTCTTCAAAGTTTTCACTAGAAAAATGAATAGCATATAAATTACTATTAATTGTACTTACTTTGTAATTAACAATGGTTTCTATGAAATTATATTGTGCTTTCTCTATACCATCTATTATTGCACCTTCCCACTGATTCCCGTTGTACATTCTATAATTTAAGTCAGTATCTGAATATACATTTGTTCTTCTATGATAATCTCTACCTTTTTCAAACAAATCCCATATATCAGTTGTTTTAATGTCATCTATATCTAGTATCTCAGGCATATTATCCTCCTAACTTTTTTTGATTTTTTGAAGTTCCATCATATGAATCAATGTTTGATTCAATTATTTTATATTTTTCATTTTGATTTTTATATTCTTTTTGAGAGCTATGATTTTGGATAAGTTCTGTTGGAGTTTTAAATGTTGGAGTTAACTTTTCTTTGTTAATAACCTTTTGCCCTATTACTGCTCCAATATAAAAACATACTAGATTTAGTATGCTTATTATCCCTATCAGAATTAAAGTTTCCTTCATTTCTTTTCACTCTTTTTCTTATTCTTAATTTTTTCTTGTTCTAATACTTTTTGTTTATTTCTTTCTCTAAATACTTTTTTCTTCATACTCTCTCCATCTATAAACTATATTTTGCTCTTTTGAATATGCATCTATATATAATTCTTTCTTGTCACCATTATATGTACATTCAAAGTACATTCCATCTAATATTGGTGTACTCAATAATACTTTATTATTTTGAAGCGCTTTACACAACCATACAACATAGATTTTTTCTTCATCTATTTTTTTGTTATGATTCAAATAATAATCAACTATCCCTTTTTTACATATTGCGATAAAATCATTTTCTGGCATATTTCCTCCTATAATTCTATTCCTTCAATTTCAGCCCTTACCTCTAATGTATGAAGATACTCACCCATTACATGTTGTTGTTGTCTTAACAATTCTCTTGAACCATTATAAAAAGGTCTTTTAATAGGTAATCCTTCATTACGAAATCTATAATAAGCCTCAATTTGATTATTTAATTTTTTTAACTTTTCATATCTTATCTTAGTTTGCTTATATTCCGCTAAAAATCTATCTTTATATGAATCACTTATCATTAATGTTATTGTTTCTATTAAATTCATAATTATTTTTCCTCTTATACAATTACAATTTTTTCTCCATAATCTTTTCTTGAATCTTCTACATTAAACTCTCTAAATTCTGGATATGGTGAGAATATATCTTCTGTAAAGCATACTTGTAATCTGATATGATGTGCAATAGATAATCCCATCATATCATCATCATGTCCACCACTAGGTGCTTCTATTCTTCCATCCTTATTCTTAATTATTTTTAGTAGTTCTCTTAATGTACTTTCATCATTTATTTTATCTATTTCTTCATCAACTATTTGTTGTAGTTGTGAAATAATAACAGGTCTTGTTAGTGATGTTGTTCTAAATCCAAATCTTTTCTCTTTTTTACCTGTGTATTCATCAAATTTTTCTCTTATATATTGGTTAGTGTATCCTAATCTTTGAAGTTCCATGATAGGAAATGTATCAAAATTCGTTTCTATACCAATTAGTGCATCTTCATTTATGTTACCTAGATGATATGAATAGTATTTACCTAAACAATACATTTGTCTAACATATTGATGTGCTCCTAATTTGTGTTTTAAGTGTGCTACTTGTTCCCCTGTTCTTGCATCTAATACATGTCCTGTGTAGAAATCACTTCCATCACCAGCTGTATCTCCACCGATGCAATATTTGGTTATCTTAGGACTTTGTGGTACTTTATATATTTGAATATATCCATTAGGATCATTTACCCATTTTATACTTGATATTTTCTTTCCTTCTGGTTTAGTATCATCATAATTATAATTGAAATATCCTACTTTTAATGGTTTCTTTAATACATCTAATCTATTCATAATATTAGTTGTATTAAATGCATTTTGTCCTGGTAATAGAAATGCTTCTTCTGGACTACAAGGATATTCTTGTTTTATTAATTCCTTATCAATGTATTTCTCATACTTTTTATAATACCAGTATAATTGTTCATTATCTAATTTCTTTACATCTCTTAACCATTTTAACCTTTCATAGATCCAATCTTGCTTTTTTTCAATGTCACTTATAAATTCATCTTCTATCTGTTTAGATGGAATATGTATTCTATATTCACTTGTTTTCCACCATGCAAAGAAACAATTAATATGAGAACCACTACTCCACATCTCTTGCCAATCATTATATCCATTCGCTGTTGATTCATATATCTTGATACAATTAAGGGTGAATGCTTCTCCAAGACCTGCTTGAATTGTTGCTATTCCATCTTTCCAGAATGCACATTCACTTCCATGAAAGAAATTAATTGTTCTTGAACGACCTACATCCTTTGTAGCAGTATCTACTGACCAAGAACTATTTAATTTATCAAATAATAACTGTCTTTTGTTGTTAAACTTTTCAGTTGGCTTTATTATTTCAGGCAACTGATTAAATGTAAACTTTGCTTTATTCTCAAATATAGTTTCTGCATTTTCAGCTTTATCGGCAAGAGTAAATCCTTGAAAGTTTCTCTTAGTAATACTACATGCTTCTTGATAAGCAGTTACAAGTGTTGTAAATCCTTGTTGACGACCTTTTAAAATCAATAATGAAATATCGCTTATTAAACCATGGTTGAATTTATCTATTGCATCATTTAAGATGTCTATAAATTCTCTTTGAACTTCATTTAAGAAAAATGGCATTGTAGTTTGATTCTTATCTACTACTACAAATAACAATTCAATAACTTTTTCAGGATTCTTAGTGATTTCTTCTCTTAGTTCTGAATCTTCTATGATTTTTTTTGCTATTGCAGTTCTTAATTTTCTATCAAATTCTATGTCGTGTGTCTCAGTCCATTTTTCTTTTCGCTTTTGGATTAAAAAGTTTGCACTAAATTTCATATTAAATCTTCTAACTTTTGATCAATATTTACATTACCAGATAAAATAGTCTTATATTCTCCTGTCATTTTATTCATAGTATCAATTGACTTAATTTTAGTCATTATATCTGCTGGAACTTTCTTACTTTTTAATTTTCCACTTGAACTCTCATAATATTTATCTTCAAGTTGTTTTTCTCTTACAACTTCTGATAAAAATACAAGTCTTTCTTGTGCAGACATTATAGCTTCTTCATCAGTTCTTTTGTTTACTTCTTCAAGAAGTTCTTTGTACCTTTCCTGGACCTTATCGGATTTAAACAGTGTACTTGCTTTGGAATCTATTGTACTATCTTTCCATTTTACTGCAAATGCTTTCTTATATGCTTGCCTTTGTGAAAGACCTTTTATAAGCCCTGCTACAAACTTTTCTTCTTTTGCCGTGAGCATATAAACCACCTCCGTTTATCTCAAAATAAAAGAGCAATTTCTTGCCCTTAAATCGAATAATATTAACCTCACTTATTATTATTCCTATTATAGCAATTATAGCACGAAAAATGCGCAAAAAGTATGCAATCTTTATTTTTCTATATTTTTTACTATTTTTTGTACAGATTTTGGCACTGCCTTATACTATAATGTGTAATTTTTAAAATTTCTTTCCATTTCATTTTTTCTATATCACGATAATATTTTATAAGTTCATTACCGCCCATTGTTGCTACTCTTTCCATCTCTTTTACGATATATTTTTCTAATGAATTAATTTCTTCTTGAATTGAATATATTTTTGCATCATATTTCTCATCTTTTATCACATAATGATTGAATTTATCAAATATCATTTTTCCATCATTCTTTCCTGTGATTATATCTCTCATTATAGGACTAGCTGGTTGTGTCTTTATAAAATTAATTTTCTTCTGTGTAAGATATACATCCAACTCATTATATAATTTCTTCCTCCTGTTTTTTGCTTCTTTTATATTTAATTCTTCCATTTATACCTCCTTTTTATACATTTTTTCCAATAAACTCTTTTTTGTTTCTAATGAAGTCCTTAAATATATTCTAGTAGTTTCAACACTTTGATGTCCTAACATATCAGATATTTCTGTTAAAGGTGTACCAATTCTATGTAATTCAATTGCATATAAATGTCTCCAGGCATGAGGATGAATCTTGCTTTTATTTACTCTTGCTGCTCCTGCAATTTTTTTACAGTTTCTCCATATCGTGGATGGATCTATTAATTTATCTTTGTTATTTTTTTGATGAAAGATCAATCCAGTTTCTATTTTATTTGATTTACAATAATGTAGTATTTCAGTTCTTAAATCTTTTCTGATAAGTATATCTCTTACTTTCCCTTTGTTGTATGTTTTGAAGTAACCTTTCTTAACATTTTCAACAGTAAAGTCTTTTAGTTCTATGACCCTTATTCCACATAATGCAAATATCTTAATAATCAAATACATATTTTCTTTATTCAGTTTCTTTGCCCATTTAAGAATTCTTTTATGTTCCTGTTCATAGATTTGATCTACCACAGAAGTTTGCATTTGTGTCTTAAATTTCTTTATTTTACAATTTTCTATACCTATAAAACGAATAAATTTATTTACAACCACTATATTTAAATTCAGTGATGTTATCTTATATTTTGAATTTAATAATGTTTCTAAATAGTCTTTATAATCTAATAACATCTCTTTATTTATTTCTTTATCCCCTAACCAATCAATAAATTTAATTAGTTGATTCTTGTATGTCACGATTGTCTTTTTATGCTTTTCATTAAATCTTAAATCATAAATAAATTCATCTAATTGTTCTAATCTTTTATCCTTCATTTACACCTACCTTTTCTAACAAGATAATCTTAATATTATATTGCGACACCATTACATTTGTTTTTTTATTATTTTATAAGACTTATTGTTAATTTTTTTCATTCAAATAGTTTTTTATATTTTTGAGTGTTATTATTTTCTTTAATTTTTTTATATTCTTCTTCTAGTTCGTTTATTTTATTTTTAATTTTTTTCTTGTTATTTACTAATGTCTCTGATGGCTCTGAAACCATTAACCTATTTATTTCTCTTAAATTATCATAATATTTTATAAGTTCTCTTCTTACTTCATATAAGCTTCTCTTATTCATTATTTTCACCTTATCTTATTTCAAAATTTAAATTGCTTAATGCCGGACTTGTTAAACAACTTAAACTAAACACTCTATTTATTTTTAAAGGTTTATCATTTAGTATTATCATTTCATTATGGCTCATCAAATCAAATTGTGATTTTAATATATACTCTAATCTTTCAGATATAATGATCAAATTTGGATCCATATGATACTTGTTCCTAAATAGTTCTATATCATTATTTATTTTTCCTAGTATTTTATGTATTTCTTCTCAACTATAAATTTCTTCTTTTGTTATTATCTTTCTCACCTACCTTGTAACTCATCTGTTCAAATTGCTCTTTTGTTATTATTGATTTAATATCTTTATTTTCATAATTGTCAATAGGATTACAACTTAATTTTATCCATAAAACTTTATTACCTGTTGGATTATATACATATTCTACTCTAAAACCATTAACATAATCTCCGACTTCAATTAAATCAATTATATTAAATGATGGTTCTTTTTTTATAAAACCTCTAGGCTTTATACATAGATATTTAGCTTCTTCAAAGTCATCAATAAATACAATTTTTCCATCGCCATATCCATTTAACCAAACAACTATATCATCGGTTGTATGTCTATCGTATACTTTATTTATTTTTTCAATAATCCCATCATCGGTTCTAACATACATTCCAACTTCTAACTTCATTTTTACCTCCATTGTTTTATTCATTGATCAAAGTACAATTCATTGAATTTACCAAATATGTTTTACCATTTTTATCTTTAAGTTGTATTTGTTCCCCTTCATAATCTTTCCAGGATTTTATTTCAATCTCCTGATACTTCCCGCCAATGTTGCATACTGCCTTATCATATGAATAATCTAAATCTATAATTTCACGATTACATCCTGTTAAGCACAACACTGTTCCTACTATTAACATTATTTTTTTCATTCTTTTCCTCCAAAATAATCATTTACTATCTTATGAATAATATCGTGGCTATTTGCTGATATATTGCACATTGTTTCTTCTTTATAATCATCTAATTCTAGTGAAACATATTCTTCTACATAACAATGCATTAATTCGTGCATCAGTGTCTTTCTTTTCATATCATGACACATTTCACTATTTATATATATTTCATGACTAACATACTTCGTTAGTCCATACACCATTACTGTTTCTTCTTCTGTTTCTCTTTCATATATTCTTTTTGTCTCTTCTTTTGTTACTTCTTTTATTTCCCATTCATGGTTATTCATTTTAAATTTCATTTTTAACTCCTATTTTTTCTTTTATACTTTTTACTAAATAATTTTTTTGGGTTTTCATTTCTTCTTTTACTAGTTCTTTAAATCTTTTTGCTCTTACATAAGTCCATTTTTTCGTAAAGAGATTACACTCATTTGCTAGTTCTTTATATTTGTTTATCCCTATTATTTTTGCCTCGTAATTATGAATATTCATTATTGCTCCTTTCTTTATACTGCTTTAATAATGCTTGATATTTAAATCTGTATTTTTTGTACTCTTCTGTTTCTTTAAGTTCATTAATAGATACTTCACAATTAATTGCTTTTATTTTTGCTTCTGCCATTGTATAACCTGATGTAACAGATACTCCAGTATCTAAATCAATTACATACCATCTTCCGGTTATGGTTAAATCTTTGTATATAAATACCCTTACATTTTTTATTAAAGTAAAGTATCCTTTTACTTCTTTTAATATCTCACCTTCTGATGTATGTAGCATAACTTTAAATGATTTTTTTGTCATTGCTTTTTCACCTACTTTTCTAGCTCATCTTCTGCAACAAAGTATCCAAACGATCCTACATGTCCATAGTAAACTTTTAAGTTCTCATCTATATTGAATAAATCAGTTCTCCTTATTAAAAAATTAACCATAGCAATATTCATATCTTCAAGTTGACAGTCTAAAATTTCTCCAATTGTAAATACTGGCATTTCTTTATCTATAATAAATTCCTTACCACCAATATCTTGATGTGTAATATTTTCTTTTATTTTGCTCATTGCTATTCCCCTTAATAAATTGTTTTAGATAACTTAAACTTATCTATTTTTTCAGTTATTAGTTTTATTTTGCTTTTATAATGATTTGTTATAGGTTTATTCTTGAAGATTCCAAAGTCACTTCTCCATGGACTACTACTTGTCATTATTACCTACTTTCCAAAATAGAGTAACCATTTAAATAATTTCAAATTAATTTGAGCTTCTTTTAATTCTTTTATTTTTTCATTATTTTCTTGGTATATATATATTTGAGTTAGTACAAACTCATTTGATTTTAATTCAGGAATTTTTATAAAAGATACTTCCATATCTGCTACATTTGATATTATTTCTTTTTCATAACCTTGATAATTATTTACGATTGTTGTTATTTGATTTTCAATAGCTTTGTTTTCCTCTTGGTACATTGATATTTTTTCACTTGCTGTATATCCCTTTATATATCCTTCTATTGAATAACCAATTAACAATAAACTTGCCATTCCTATTGAAACTGAACCCATTAAACATAATCCAAAAATTGTATCTTTTTCTTTTTTAAACGCTATTTTTGCTATAATTACTGCTAAAATTATTAAAATTATCATTATTATTAACATCTCTTTATATCCTCCTATTATTTTTCTGGAAATCTAAATATTATATTTTGGGAATATTTTTTAAATTCTTCTTCTGTTAATTTTTGTGAACAATTTATTAACAAAAAAATTTGTTTGTATGCTTCTGCAAACTCATCTAATACTTTTTTTGCTCTTTCTAATGTTCCATAAGTGCCAAGAGCGACTATTGAATCAATTGCCTTTATATCCCACACTTCACTGCTTGGTACAATAATAAGCTCATTAACATTCTTTATTATTCTCTTTGTATCTGATATTACTAGCACTGTTATCACCTCTATTACTTTCAAATTTACCTTGTAACTCTTTTAATCTTTGACCTAAGAATGCCTTTGTATCACCAGTTAGTTTAGATTTTCTAAAAATTATTTTTAATGCAAATAAATAGTCTAGTTCTTTTTTTCTAATTAGCATTTCTAAATCGTATATTTGCTTATTTAATCTCTTTATGTAAAGCGTATATCCACCTTTTTCGCAAGCTAATTTTTTTCTAGATTGTTCTTTTACTTCTAATTCCTTTACGATCTTTTTAGTTTCTGATAGACCTTTACAATTTTCATTCTCTAAAAACTTAATTTTATCTTGTTGAGATTTTATGTCTTTTACCTTTTCTTGAATTTCATCTTTTAATGCTTCCGCATAATTTGATTTTTCACTTACTTTATCTTTTAAAGTTTCTATTATATCGTTACATTCTTCTAATTTTTCCTCTAACTCCCTGATTTTATTTCTTTTCCTAAAAAACATTCTTTCTTTATTCCTTTCTAAATTCCTCAATAAACTTTTTAAAATTTTCTACATCTGATTCTTCTAAACTTTCAGTTTCTATGTTTTTATTGAACCATTCTGGTATTATTTTCTTACTTTTTTCTTTTGGTTCCTTTTTCTTTATGAACCAATTTTTTAAAATGGTTAATGAATAACTAACTGATTTACCCTTTCCTAAAAGAAGAGCATGTTTAATTTCTTCAACTGAGAAATCCTTTAAATATAATTCCAGAACTGAATATTCATATGGTGTTATATTTATTGCCTTTTCTGTTATAAATTTTACTAGTTCATTTTCTTTTTCTTTATTTATTTCTTTTTTATATATAACATTTACATTAACATTATCATTTACATTTACATTATCATTGGGTTTTGAATTAGGTAACCTATTCTCTTTTTGGTTTTTATTTTCAAAAACTTGGTTTTCACTTTCAAAATTTTGGTTTTCATTTTCAATAACCTCATTTTTTTTGGTTTCACTATTTTCACTATTTTCTTGATTTTTTTCCTCATTTTCATCTTTGTTTTTAGATGGTCTGCCGCCCCTTTTTCCATTCTCATATTTAGTATTATTGGCTGTTATTTGAGGCATTATCAAGTCAAGTGCTAGAATAGCAAGTTCATTATCAATTGTTATATTGTTGCCATTTAAAGCTAATTCAAATATGGCTTCATATATATCACATCTAAGTGATTT
Source organism: bacterium (assembly GCA_963645885.1). Lineage (GTDB taxonomy): Bacteria > Bacillota_I > Bacilli_A > RF39 > UBA660 > CAG-1000. The sequence continues at coordinate 31,020 of CAVIUL010000005.1, forward strand.
ATCTTTTATTTTTTTTATTGAATTATAAAAACTGGCATAAAATACAAAACTTTTTCTTTCCATTATGATTCTCCTTTTTATTAGTTTAAAAGTACTTACTAAATGCCCTCAAAATAAGTACTTTTTATATTTTAGAAGGATTGTAGTTTATAAGGCATTTAATCTTCGTATTAGAATTATTTCTCTTTATTTAATTCAATATAGTATGCAAGATTTTCTCTTCTAAGTTGTTTATTTTCTTTTTGTAATTCTCTTTTGTTGTCACGGTACTGATTTAACAAATATTCCAATTCTTCAATCTTCTTAATTGATGAATCTTTATCTAGTAGAAGTTCATATTCATCTATCTTATTATTTAGTTCTTCTATTGTGGATAACATTTTATTTATATCCTTTTTCATTGAAATATTTTCTTTTAAAACTTTCTTATAATTTTTAATATTTTGAAGTAACTTTTTTATTGACTTGTTTATTTTCATATTAACTAAGCCCCACTTCGCAGAAAGTTCTATCGTGTCCTGCATTAACACATTCTTCTACACCTTTCTTGAACTGTACATTTAAAGCAATTATTAGCATTATTACCATCACAATGCTTAATATAAAAATAAGTTTTTCATACCTTCTTTCTCTTGCTTCTTTCTTTTCGTAATATTCTCTAGCATACGATCTATCTTGATTCTTTTTAAGCTCTTCTGGGCTTACAATAAATTCTGGTTCTTTTTCTTTATTCATATATTCTCCTTATATTTTTTTAACCAAAACCTTCACTGAAAAATTGATTTTGTTCTTCACTTTTGCTATAATATAAGTGAAGAACATTTTTGTGGGTGTTCTTCCTTTTTTTTAGGATCTTTTATTAGTATCTTTTTTTCAAAGTACCATTTTGGAACTTTGCCTTTTATGATATTTGCTACTGGATATTCTCTTTTCATTTTTTTATTTAGATCATCAATTAATTTATAGCTTGATGATTTTCCAAGACCCGTTAATTTCATAATTTCTTTTGAATCGTAAAATTCCATTTTTGCTCCTTTCTTTTTTTTGACGCGGATATTGAGTTTTTCTCAACTAATTTTACAAAAAAAATATTCTTGAATTTCATCTTTTTCTATCTTTAATGCTATAATAGAATTAAAGATATCATTTTGTGACCAAGGTTTTTTATTATTTAGTTTATAATTTAATGTTGTTACTGAAATATTGATCGCATCTGCAAATTTTTCTTGTGTATCAAACATTTCCTTTATTCTACCTTTTAACTTGTCATAATTATATTTATTTTTCATTTTCGCTCCTTTCTAATTGAGTTTATCTCAATCACAATTTGAGTTTAGCACAACCAAATTTTATTGTCAATAATAAAGTTGTTTTTTTCTCAATTTTTATTTAAAAAAATGTAAAATATGTTGATTTTTTCTCAAATATAGTTTATACTCATATTTAAGGAGGAAGTGATAAAATGCTGGTAGATACATTTGCCAATAGATTGAAAAAGGCATTGAATAAGTCAGGGCTAAATCAAGCCCAACTTGCAGAAAAAACAAAAATAGATAAATCATTGATTAGTAATTATCTTGCTGGTAACTATAATGCTAAACAAGATAAATTAACTTTAATAGCAAATGTTTTAGATGTTGATGAAACATGGCTCATGGGATTCGATGTTCCAGAAAAAATTAAATTATCAAAAACAAATATTAATAAAACAAATACAGATGAATTAATATTATTGTTAGAAAAAAATATAGATAAATTAACAAGTGATGATAAAGGCACAATTGAATATATTATCAAAAATAGAATAAAAAAGGACAAAGAATTTAAAAATAAAAATAGCAATTAAAAAAGACCTCGTACTGCAATACGAAGTCAATAAATATAGAAAAACTTTAATATCAATATCCGCGTCAACAGAAACTGAGTTTTAAAATGTTTTTCTATATGCGATTATACTAAAAAAAAAATGAAAAATCAAGAAAGGATATTAAAAATGAAAAAAATTTACGAAAAAACAAGGTATCCTAACATATATAGACATATAAAAAATGGAAATTTTTTTATACGACATAAAGGAACAGCCATATCAACTATTAATGGTAAAAAAATATATGATATAAAAGTTGCAAAAGATTACAAAGCAAAATTAGAATTGAATTTAAAAAAAATAGAACAATCAAGTAATTCGTATCTGTTCAAAGATCTATGGAGTGAATATATAGAATATTGTAAAGATATAATGAAATTATCATTTAACACATTAAAAAAGAAAAGAATTTTTTATAACTGTTATTATAAAGAATTAGAAACTAAAAAAGTAAATAACTTCCTAAGAGAAGATGTGATTGATTTTATTAATTCACAAGATACAAGTGATAAACAAAAAAATGAAATATTAAAACATTTAAGAGCCTTCTTTAATTGGTGTGAAAATAATAAAGAACTGTTATCAACAAATCCAACAAAGAATATCAAGTACATTAAAGTACCCAAAGTAGAAATGAAATACTGGAATATTGAAGAATTTTCTACCTTTATTTCTTACATCGAAAAAGACACATCTGAAATAGGTCGTAGAACTAAGATACTAACATTGCTTGGCTTATATTTAGGTGATAGAATTGGTGAATCAAGAGCTCTAACTTGGGATTCAATTAATGAATCACATTGTACAATTCAAATTTCACACTCAATTAATTATGATACTAAATCAAGTGACTTTTTATCTTCTACAAAAACCTATTCTTCTGATAGAGTTGTAGATGTTTCAGAAAAACTAATAATAGAATTAAATAAGTATAAAGATTACTTAATTAATAAACAAATAAATATTAAAAATTTAATATTTTATAACTATAACACTAATAGACCATATAGCGATGTGACATTGAGAAAAGCTTTTTACAAATACTGTGAATTAGCGAATGTGCCAAAAATTAGAATGTATGACCTCAGACACACTTATGTTGCACTGATGATGGCTGATGGCTGGAAATTATATCATATATCAAAAAGATTAGGACATTCTAATTACTCAACTACTGTTAACAAATATGGACACTTAGAATATAATGTTAGAAAGGAGATTGCAAAAACGACAGATAAATACATTTAATGGAAATTTTAATGGTAACAAGATTCTTTTTTTAAGTAAAATAAGGGTTAAAATTAAAAACGATGTTTCCCGTACGGGTCACCATATTTTGATACGAAATCCCTTATTTTAAGGGATTTTTTATTATTTATTTTCCAAAAAAGTGGTACTTTTTCCATATTTTCCACCTATTCCGTGGAACTTTTATGGAACTTTTTGCTACAAAATTATGAATTGTAAATATTTTAAAATTAGAAGTAAAAAAAATAAAAAATATTGTTATTGTACACTCTTAAAAAAGGAAGTATACTTTAACTGTTATAGAGAATGTGATAGTAAAGAATACAAGCAATATAAATTAATTAATAATAGAACCACTAGGCAATCTAAACTGGACAAGAGTAGAAATGAATCATTATTTACAGATAATCTAAACGCATGTTATTTGTGTGGCTGCAAAAAAGAACATCTTCATGAAGTTTTTTGTGGACGAAATAGAAGTAATTCTATTAAATATGGATTATTTATACCTGTATGTGAAAAGTGTCATAGAAAATGTCATAATGATGCTAATATGATTACTTCTTTGCATAGAAAGGGACAATTATTATTTATGTGTAATTATCC
>CAVIUL010000006.1:0-32257 GCA_963645885.1 bacterium
GTATTCCGATAAGTCTTAAAATTAATTTTTTTATCATATTAAAGTATATTTAAAATATTATTTAATATGAAATTAATTAAATATATTATTCTTGGTATTATACAGGGTTTTACTGAACCTTTGCCTGTGTCTTCTAGTGGACATATTTTTATTTTTAAGTATTTGTTTAATAGTAATATTTCTAATGATTTAAGCTTTGAAATAATAGTGAATGCTGGTAGTTTGCTTGCGGTATGTTTAATTTATCGTAAACGTTTAATAAGTCTCTTAGAAGGCTTTATATTGTACTTAAAAGATAGAAATGTTAGATATGAAAGTAATTTTAAATATTCTTTAAATATTTTAGTTGGATGTTTACCTGCTGGAATAATAGGATTTTTATTTAAAGATTATATAGAAAGTGTTATTAGTATGAGTTTTACTATAGTTGGTATTTCTTTTATAATAACAAGTATCTTTTTATATTTAGTTAGGAATAAAGATAACACAAGAAAAGAATTAACATTTGGTGATGCTTTATATATAGGTTTAGTTCAAACTATTGCATTACTTCCAGGTATTAGTAGAAGTGGTAGTACACTTATCGCAGGACTTTTTACTGGACTTAGTAAAGAAGAATCATTTGACTACTCTTTTATGCTTTATATACCTATTAGTTTTGGTACTACTATACTTGGTATTAAAGATTTAATAAATAATGATATAGAATTTCTTCCATACTTTTTAGGATTTACCTTTTCATTTCTTGTTTCATTTTTTACTCTTAAATGGTTTAGAAATATAGTTCGTAATGGTAAACTAATATACTTTAGTATTTATTGTCTTTTAATGGGATTATTTGTTTTAATATTTATGTGATATAATATCTTCGGTGAATATTATGTTTAAATATACTCTTGATAATAAAAGATATCATACATTAAATTATTATAATAAAACTAAATATGGATGTAAGGTTTTTAAAGTTTCTTTGAACGCTGGATTTAGTTGCCCTAATAAAAAGAATAGTACTGGTTGTATTTATTGTTATAATGGCAGTGGCGAAAATGATGGGATGGATTTAATAAGTCAATTTAATAAAGTAAGAGATAATAATTTAAAGAAATGGCAAACAGCTAAATACATTGGATACTTTCAAGCTGGTACTAATACTTATGCAGACGTAGAAACTCTTAAAAGTAAGTATGAACCTATATTAAAATTAGATAATGTTATTGGGCTTAATATAGCTACCAGATGTGATGCTTTAGATGATGGCGTGCTTGATTACTTAGAAGACTTAAATAATAGAACTGATTTAATAGTAGAGCTTGGTCTTCAAACTATTCATGAAGACACTTCTAAACTTATTAATAGAGGACACACTTTAGAACAATTTGAAAATGCTGTTTTAGAACTTAGAAAAAGAAATATAGATGTTGTTGTTCATATTATAAATGGTCTTCCTTTTGAAACTAAAGAGATGATGCTTGATACAGTGAGATACTTAAATAAATTAGATATTCAAGGCATAAAGATACATATGCTTTTTATATTAAAAGACACACCAATATTAAATTTATATGATACTACTCACTTTCATGTTTTAACTAAGGAAGAATATATTGATATAGTTATAGATCAACTTGAACTTTTAAGACCAGAAATAGTAATTCATAGAATTACAGGGGATCCTATAAAAGAATTATTAGTTGAACCAAGTTGGTTATTAAAGAAGTTTAGTGTACTTGATGACATTGATAAAGAAATGGTAAGAAGAGATAGTTACCAAGGAAAAAGGATTCAATAGTGAATCCTTTTTTAATTATCTTCTTCTATTAATAGTTTTGAAGAATCTTCTAGTTTTACATTATTAATTGAATCAAATCTCTTAGTTATTTTTTCAGTTGTTTTGTGTATGTTTTCAACGTCATTGTTAACTGTTTGTATTGTTCTTGATAATTTATCCCAACGTTCTTTATAACGTCCAAATTCTACTCCTAATCTATTTAATTCTTCATGTATGATTGATGTATATTTATCTCTTTCAAGTCCTTTTAGTACTGCTTCTATAATTGTAAGTAAACTCATAAGTGTTGTTGGACTTGTTATCCATACTTTCTTACTAGCAGCATATTTTATTAATGAAGTATGATATGCATTTATTTCTGCAAATATTGCTTCTGCTGGTAAGAACATTATTGCTTGATCAGATGTTTCACCTGGAATAATATATTTGCTTGCGATTGCATCTATATGTTTTTTAACATCAGTATCAAATGCTTTATATCTAAGTGCTCTTTCAGTATCACTTATTCCCTTTTCAACAAGTCTTCTATAATTTTCTAATGGAAACTTTGAATCTATACATATTGTCCCTAAAGGTTCAGGGCCAAATACTATCGCATCAGCTATTGTTGTGTTTGATAAAGTATATTGTGTTCTATAAATTCTATCATTCTTTTCACCAAATATAGATGATAAAATATGATAAAGATTAACTTCTCCGAATATACCTCTACTCTTTTTATCAGTAAGTATACTTTCTAAAGAAATAATTTCAGTACCAAGACCATCTATTTTCTTTTGAGCTTCATCTATTCTAGTAAGTCTATTCATTACTTCATTAAATGTTCTATTTGTTTTATCAAAACCATCTTCTAATTTCTCATTTACTTTTTGATTTATAAGATTTAGTTTTCTTTCTATTCTATCATTTAATTCATTAAAATCTTTATTTATATCACTAGAAAAGTTGTGCTTGAAGTCACCTATTTCTTTAATAACACTTATTTCTGTTTTAGATAGCTTGTCATTAAGTTCAGTATTATCATTCTTTCTAGTTATTAAAATTATTAATAAGATTATAATTATTATTAAAAGTCCAACTATTAAGTACTCCATATTATCACCAATAATATTTTAACATAATTATTTTATTTTTAATATTTTGTTTACTATTTTAGTAAGAATATATGTAAATAAAAGTAACAGTACTATCTTTATTAAAACAACTGGATTAGTAAAACTTTCTAAAAGAGATGTTCCTACAAAACCACAATAATATACTAATGATATTTTTCCTATAATTGTTGCGATTAAGAACTTCTTAAAGTCCATGTTTACTAGTCCACAAGCAATATTTACAAGGAATGCTGGTGTGAATGGAAGTGCTATTAAAAGTGTTAGATTTCCAAGGCTTATATTTTTAAATACTTTTTTATATTTATTTATTGTTTCTTTATTTTCTGTTAATACATCAAACTTTTTATTTAGTCCTTTTTTAAATATGAAGTATGATATAACGCAACCTATAATTGTGAATATCCATGATATTAAGAATCCAAAGAAATTACCGAATGCTAAAAAATTAATGGTAATAAATATCATTAATGGAAGTACTGGAATAATTGATTCAAATACTATTATTAGTGCCCCTACTAACACTCCAATTAAACCAGAATTTTCAATAAAATTAATTATCTCATTAAAATACTCCATAAGTAATCACGAGATAATTATAATATATTTTATATTATTTTTCTAGATAGAAGACTTTATAACCAAGTGATGATAAAACCATAGTTGCTCTTTTACTTAGTTTCCCACTTTTACAATATAAGTAATAGTTTTCATTTTTATTTAAATACTGTCTATAGTTATTTATAAGTACATCATATGGAATATTGATACTACCTTGTATATGGTTTTGTGCATATGTATATTTATCACTAACATCTATTATTTTCATTTAATCACCTAGTTAATTTTATGCATTAAAAAGATGAATATTATTCATCTTCACTTCCAAAGAAATCATCGAAGAAGTCTTCGTCATTTGGTTTATTATTAACAACTACGCTATCAACGTCGATATTTACTTTTGGTTTTTCTATATTCTCAATTGTACTTACTGGTTTAGGTTCAACTGTTTGAACTTCAGGTTGTACTTGATTATGAGCATATGGAGAAGTAAATCTTGGAATTTCTGTTGGGATTTCTTCTTTTTTAGGCTCTTCTATAGAAACTTTAATAGGCTCTTCAACTACTTGTTCAAAATGAGTAGTTGTTTCAGGTGCCTTAGTAGTATATTCATCGTCTATATCTTCAGGCATTGGAACTATGAATTTATTAAAGTCTAAATCTTCAACTTTTTCTTTTTCTGGTTCTTTAACCTTATGATCAAATATATCACCAATCTCTTTTTCTAGTTCTTCTTCTGTTTTTTCAGTTAGAGGAACTGTACTAAAGTTATTAGTAACATTATTTGTTACGTTTTCAACTACTTTTGGTTCTGCTTTTTCACGTTCTGCTTTAGCTTTTTCTTCAGCTTCTTCACGTTCTAATTCAGCAATTTTTTCATCTAATCTCTTAACGTAATCATCTAAGCTTGTTGGCATAACTCCAGCAGATCTTGATCCACCTGGTGCCATTCCTGCAGGCATATATGGATTTACCATACCAGGCATTCCCATTGGAGATTGTCCAGCAGGTGCCCCACCTTGACTTTCTTTTTGTTTATTAACAAATCCTTTTAAGTCAAATACTTTAACTTCTTTTCTAGGTCTTTCAGTGTATGACATTTGTTCATACTTTTTACCCCAGTCAATTTTATAATCATAAACTAATTTAGTTTTAAAAGGCATACTTCTAAATCTGTTAATAATTACTTCTCCTTCTTTTAGAGCTTGTAAATCACTTACTGTGAATAATGGTCTAATTGGAGGAGCTGGTTTATCTTTTTCTGCTTTAGCTGGTTTTTGATCACCAAGTAGTTTACTGATTTCTTCTAAAGCAGCAAGTTCAGTACTCATGATATATACGAAGTTACCACAGTTACCTTTGATAGTTTCGGCTACATCTTTACCATAAACTTTATTTAATTGTGAGAAGTTTTGAATAACGAAACTAAATCTAATATTTCTTGAACGAGATGCTGTAATCATTGTTTCAACATCTTTTAATGCTGGCATGTTTGCAAACTCATCAAGAATAAAGTTTGTTCTATAAGGTAACTTTAAGTTTGGACAAGTTTGTGCTACAGCGATTAATGCTTCGTATGCTTGTTTTACAAATATTGTTGCAAGTGCATGGTATGTAGTTTTTTCATCGTGTATTTTTAAGAATACAGCTGTTTTTTCTTTACCTACATCTCTTATATCGAAATCACTATATGATAACATTTCTGACAATGCTTCTTGTGATGAGAATATTCTTGTCTTTGTTCTAAATGTTGACATGATACCACCACGAGTTTCATTTGGCGCATTAATACAAGATGCAGCTGCTATATATGCTGGGCTTAATTCACCTTTACTTTTAAAGTATTCTTTAATATAAGTAGAAGCACCTATTCTATCTTCTCCAGTTTCTGCCATCATATTTATACTATTGATGTTTATTTCTGCTTCAGTAGCATCATCAAATAATCCTAATGACAAACCTGTAAAGAAGTTAGATGCAGTTTGTTCCCAGAATGGCTCTGCTTTGTTATTTGGGTCTATTAAGATATTACTTGCAAGGTCTTGTAAAAGTTCGTTTGCTTTATCTGAATTTCCTTCTTTATAAATTCTATATGGATAACTAAATGGATTCCATGCTGCTCCTTCTCTAGGGTCACGGAAGTTAATTAATATAATTTTGTATCCTTTTTCTTTTAATAGTGAACCGCAGGCTTCGTATAACTCACCTTTTGGGTCAGTTACTATCATACTTTCTCCGGCTCTACCTAAAATCTTAATTAATGGAAACATGAATGCTTGAGTTTTACCTGAACCAGAAGCACCCATGATTAATGAGTGAGGTTGTCCACTTGCATCTACCCATGCATCTTTTCCATCATTGATAACAGGAATTCCACCTGCTTCATAAGTATCATCTTTTAAATGTACTTTTTTAATACCATAATCTTTTTTCATGTCTTTATCTGACATTAGTTTAGAATATCCATCATTCTTTGATTTCTTTTGAGTAGTGATTCCAAATCCTTCTTCTCTTTCAAAGAAATAAGATGAACATGCAGTTAAAATTGCTACTAATGCTAAAACATAAAATAATAAAGTTGCTGTTATAAATTCACTTGTAAATGCTGGAAATGGATTTAAACCTCTAAATGTTCCATCTACCGCAACACTATTTAAATTAAGAACAGCTATAGCTATTAAATATAGTAATACTAAACAAAATATTAAAAATATTACTATATCTTTTAAATCAGCTCTGAATTTAAGTTTCATTTTGTCACCTCAATTAATTACATTATACAATAGAAAAAGAAAATTTTCACTAATTATCTAAAGTTTTAATACTTAAAACTTGATATTTGAAAAATTTTCCTGATTTTAATACTTTGAAGTTTAATTCTTTTTGAACTACTCTTCCATTTAATTCATTATATACTATTGAATTTGATAATGAATTATTATTGTTTTTTATAGAATCTTCTAATCTTTTTACTTTTTCTTTTTCTGCATCTGTTCCCATTGTATAGTAAGTATATACATATAATTTTGCTGTAACTACATCATCATCTGACATAGATAGTGCTGTAATGTTTAGTTTTATATCATTGTTATATTCATTTGATATAGTTCTAAAACTAAAGCAATATGTATCTTCACCTGAAGTCATGTATTTACTATATACTAGAAAATCATCTATTCTTTTTGATATATCAGTATTATATAATTCTTTAAATCCTGCGATTACATTATTTTTTCCTATACAGTATTTTTCTTCATCTGTATCACTATATATAAAATATTTTTTATTAGCAGGTTCATATGCAAGTATATATCCTTTAATCATTCCTTCAATATTAAATCTGTTATATCCTTCGCAGTTATAATCATCAATAAGTGAAGTTCTTTTAAATAAAGTATTTCCTTCTAAAGATGTTTTTATTTTATTATAGCTATTTTTATCTGCTAATTTTTTTTTTGTTATATCTATATATTCGTATCCTGGAAATTTTGTATTATTTTTATCAGATTTTTTATTTAGAAAAGCGAGAGGAACAATTATGATAATTAGTAAAATAACTATAGTTCCTAATATAACCATTGTTGCCTTTTTTTCTTCTTCCGTTTTTTTCATAATTATTCCTTTCTATTCATTTTTTGCATTATAATCTATTTCAAAATGCATTCCATCGTATGATGAATCTTTGTTATTTCCAAACCATTTAAATCCAGCTGGTCCATATGCGTATTTCCATAATACATAATTTATATTTTGACAATCGCTTTCTTTTCCATCAAGTGCTTCTGATACAAATAAATTATAGTTTTGTCTTGATTTTGAACTATCATATGGAGTATAAGTTTTTCCACTAATTGTATATTTTGATGAATAATTCCAATCTTGTGCTAGTCCATATGAATGTATATCAATCATTCCACTACTTGTCTTTTTCTCTGTGTATGTACTTCCATCAGCTAAGTCTGATGCGCTTAATTTACATCCATCGATTCCTTCAGTTAATAACTTACATACATTTTTAAATGCTTGTTCAAAATTATTTTTAACTGCTTTATTTACTTTATATGTTTTATTCCACCCACCACTACTACAATTAGTACTTACATCTACTATGTTTTTTGATACCCAATCTGGGTTTATTTTAATTGATTCATCTTCTTCGCTGTATGGGAAACCATAGAAGTTACCAATTGATGGTGATTTTTTAGGATACTCGTCTGTTGTATCTACAGTTTGTTGAGCACTATAATCATAATTATTATTAACATTTCCACCAAATACATCATTACTTGAATCTTGACATTCTATAAGTGTTGCTTTTCCTTCAAATGTGTCTGAAAGTATCTCAGTGAAACTATAACCATTTTGTGCTTGTTTTTTCCAATATTCTGCAGATTGTTTATAGTTCTTTAAATATCTATTATTTGCAGCTTGTGACTCTGTTGCATTATATCCTGCTTCAAATACTACATTATTATTGCCTATCAATAAGTAATTTGCTGCTTCATCAAATAATGCTCCATATCGTGATAATTTATCACTTGACATTACTGGTTTCCATGATCCTGAACCTGGATATAATGATTGGTATCCACTATTTGTTGTTTTTGAATAACATCCTTGTGTTGGTGAACAATATACTTGATCACATGTACCAGATTTCATTGTTATTGGTGAACCATATTTATAATTTTGTCTTCTATTTAGAGCAAATGATATTTCAGCAACCATTTGTGTTTGTGCATATGCATCTAAAGACGTATAATCAATTTCTCCATATGTTACACCTATTATATAATCTTTAAAATCTGTGGTTAAAAGATAATTACCATCACAGTCATTTATAACAACTTGTAGTTTACTATAATCTGCAGGTATATATGCTTGACATGCTGCACCAGTTGCTCCTGCTGGATTAATGATTCCATTAGTGTAATAACTATATACTCCGTCGCTATCTAAATCTTGTGATAACAATACTTCATTTAATTCAATTTTTCTATTAACTATTTCTTCAATTATTTGTTCAAGTGCTTTGTTAGTTGTTATATCATTATATTCTATATCAGTATCTGGATTATCAATTGCAGCTTTATATAATGGATAATTTATATATGCAAATCCATCTCTATAGTCGTAATTAATTGTGTAACTACTTGCTGAACTTGAACCTTTTTTAAAATATGATACTGTTTTTGGTGTAAATGTATCTTTCTTATTAGAATTAATTTCTTGAACTTTTTGTTGATAGTGACTTGTATCGATAGGCCCTGTAATATTTCTATTTATGAAGAATGTTCTTGAGCCTTTGCTTCCTTCTACACCTGATGGGTTTTCTGCTAATCCATATTTTGATTTTAACTCTGCAGCTGTGTATGTTCCATTACATTCTTCATCAGTACTTGTATAAGCACTTGTCATATTTGTATCATATACCCAACCACTTCCATATAAGCTTGTTATTTCACCATCACTTAATCCTGGAGATTTTCTATCTAACAATTTTCCAGATCCTAATGTTTTATTTACTCCCATATATCCTGGAGTACTAAATTCATTACGACTGTTTCCATTCATATTATTATCAAATTCGTCTCCCCATCTCATAAATAATTTCCACTTATCTAAACTGTATCTATATACTTCTTGATGCATTAGGTTACAACTACCATGTAAGTTTCCATCTTCATCTTCAGTTATTTTCCATTTCCAGTAAGGGTAAACTTCTTCAAATATACTATTTTGTATTATTCTATCTATATCATCTCTAGTTAACTTTCCATCTTCAATGATATCAATTAATACTTTATAGTGATCTGTTGCTGCTTTATATTCAGCATTTTCTACGTTATTAGTATAGTTCTTATATGTTTCTTGTTCTGCATATCCATAGAAAATATTTGCTACTATTAATCCTTCATCTAATGTTACATTAAATTTATTTTGATAGTCTTCTATATTTCCTCTTATATATCTAAGTAATGAACATATACCACTAAATTTATTTCCTGTGAATTTTGCACTTACATCATCCCAAAATTCATAAAAGCTATTTCCAATTTTACATGTTTCATCTGATAAAAGTACATATACAAGATCATCAGAATCTAATCTCTTACAACTTTGTGTATCAGGATCACACTCACAAGAACTTGAATAATTTTTTACATCGCAACTTTCAGTAACAAATTGATATTTATTGTCAGTAAAAAGTCCGTCTGTTTCACATCCTTCTGGTTCATACTCACCTGTTTCAGCATTATATTCACATTCTGTTGTTCCACTTTCCGAAACACCAAAAAATGATGATACTGATGAGACAAGATTATCATAAACCATGATAAAGAATGCTATTAAGAAAAATATTAAGAATATTGCTAAAGCACCTACTGCTATCCAAAAATAAATTTTTATTTTTAAGATAAGTGCTGCCTTTTTCTTTTCTACTGAAGAAAAAAGTCCACCTTTTCCATCTTTATTATCACTGGAAGATTTTTCTTTATTCTTATCTTTGTCCTTATCTTTATCTTTGTCTTTGCTATCTTTATCTTTTGAACCATCTTTACTTTCTAATTCATCTTTTTTTCCAGAAGAACTGTTACTTGATGATTCATTATCGTCTCCATCTTTATCTTTTTTCTTTCTGCCATTTATATCAGTTGATTGATTTTTTCCTCTATTATTTATGGCATCTATATCTGCTTGATCTTTTTTATTTATCTTATCATCTTGAATACCATTAAGTCCTCTTGGTGTTTTTTCTTTTTCACCATATATTCCACGTTCTTGGGTACTCGAAAAATGATCTACTCCTTGAAGTATACCTGATTTATTACGTTCTCTTTCATTTTGGATTGCTTCATCATCGTCAAAATTACCGTTCATACTTCACTTCCTTTATTTAAATAAAGAGGACTATTTTATAGTCCTCCTCCAGAACCAAATGATTCTAATTCTTGTTGAGTAGCAATTACATTAATACGCATTCTTCTACTACCACAAACGAATAATGCTTGTCCTTGACTATATCTCTTTATTGAATCTTTTTCTTGATCATTTAAATCTACAAGTCTAGCTAAATCGTCTACTGCTTGTTTTCTAAGTCCCATTACTAAGTAATAAGATGCATTATCGAAAATAGCTTTACCATGTATGATTACATTAGGTGCTGCGAAGTCTGTAGGTTGTTGTGTAATTATAATTGTTCCTGTGTTATATTTACGACTACGTCTTTGAATACGAGCTAGGAATTCTGCTCCTAATGTATTTTGGTCTGCTAGAAGCATATGTGCTTCATCAACCATTAATATTGTATTTACTTCTCTATCTAATGTTAAACCCCATGCATATTTTAATATGTTGAAGAATAATGCATTTCTGATGTTATTATCAGCATTCATTAATTCACGAATATTAAATACTATGAAGTCTGCATCAGTATCAATTGTTGTTTTACCAGTAAAGTAATATCTTAATTCTCTAGTAAGAGGTCTAATCTTTAATTCAAGTTTTTCCATAACTTCTCTTTCACGAGTGTGTTCAGTCATAGAAAGTAATCTACCTTTTATAGTTGCATATACATCATCAAATGTTGGATAATCATGTGCATCTATTTTAGTAAAATCTGTATTATAATCTATTTTATAACGTCTATATGTATCTTGAACTACTTCACTAAACATTGTTAGTGTATCTTCTTCGATGTCAGGGCTATAGTATTTCATAAATGCTTTTAATGTTTGAAGTGTACGAGTAAGAATTGCGTATCCTACTCCATCTTTCATTTCATCTTCATCTGCATCAAGTACTACTTCTAGTGGATTTATCATACCGAAGTCTCCACCTTTACCTAAATCAATGAAGTCTCCACCATATAATCTAGTCATATCTTCAAGTTCGCCTTCTGGGTCGATTGCGATTATCTTATGACCATTTCTAATGTTACTTCTTAGTAAAACTTTAGCAGCTGTTGATTTACCTGAACCAGAAGTACCAAGTATAATCATATTGGCATTGTTTCTATTAAATTCTTTTTTAGTTTGATATAAGAATTGATTAAATAGGATAACTCCACCTGAATAATCAACTCCAAGTAGACATGAAAGTCCTGGATCTTTAATACTATCAAATACATATGGATACATTGCAGCCATTGTAACTGATGGTATTGGTGTTCCAACTCTTTCTTCTATATCATTTGCTTCGAATATTGGAAGCATACTCTTTAATATTTTTTCTTGTTCGAATCTAAGTACTAGTCCTTTCATACCCATTGCATCTAGGTAATTCTTTACTTGTACTTTTTTATTTTCTAATTCTTCATGAGAATCAGCAGTTATCATAAGATGCATTTGGAAATCAAATATTCTTGCTTGTGTTGCTGTTAACATTTGAATAAAGTTTTCAATACTTTCGTAGTCTTGTCTAATTTGTTCTTGTATTGTTCTATCGTGTTCATTTTGATAACGAGCTTTCATATCAGCTATTTCTTTATTTAACATCTTTGATAATACTGAGAATGCAATTGGAATATGTTTTATACATATTTTAATTCCTGATAATTGAGTTAAATTTGCTAAGTATCCTTCATTAATTGCTTTTGGATAACTAATTATTGTAAGGATAGCACAATATTTATCACTAATTATAATTTCAGATGGTTTAAATTCTAAGCTCTTTGGAGCTAATTGACTTTTAAAACTTACGCTCATCGTGGCATCACCGTCCCAAATCCAGTAGTTTCTCCACCATTCATAAATCCGTCAAGTAAAGTTCTTAAGTCATCATTACTTGTTTGAGCAGATTGAAGTCCTGCTCCTGCTAAACCGGATACTAGGTTTTGAATTCTCTTTTGTATTATTTCTGGTCTTCTATCTTTGAATAATATGAAGTACTCTGTATCAGTTACATTAACTTCCTTACTCATAAATAAGTTTGCTTTGTCTATATCTTCTCTAACTAATTTTCTAATTGCAGGTGTTTGTACTTGGTTGTATAAAAGTTTTAGTTGAGCTAAATATACATTAATATCTACTGGTCTATCAGCAACTATTAACCAAAATGGATAATCTAAAGTATTGTAAAAATTTCTAAGATTAAATATTGCATTATTTTGTGAATCATAATCAAGTATAAAAATGTTTCTTGGTTTAATTTTTACTCCTGTTACTCTTTGACCATTGTCTAATATAATTTCTCCATTTTGGATACCTCTAATAGGTAACCAGTTTTCAGCATATTTTTGTGCCTTAACGTTTACTTTCGGCTTGCTCTGTATCCCCATCGCTTCCCACATAACTAGCACACCATCCTCTCCAATAATATCTTCTTTGACTATTAAAATATAAATATAATTCTCTTAAATAAACTAGTACATTGTGATAAAAAGGAATTGGCATTACTAAAAATAATGCCAAACTCACAGGAGCTAATTTAATTACTATAGCTGATATTGAATCTCCTGGAAAAACGAATAAGAATACAACTGTTAATAAAGCTCCAGGTAACAAAATTCCAAATAAATCAATTGGTCTAAATACATTAAATATCAACTGACTTTTTTTACTATTTGCTGGTATTATATACATTTTTTATTGCTCCTTTCTTCTATTTTCCCCATTTTTGTTTATTTATATCTTTTACTTTTTCGTTATGAGTTCTTTGAGCTACTCTATGATTCTCTGCACTTTCACTCTTTTGTCTTGCTAGATCTTTTTGTCTATCTTTAGCTTCTGTTATTCCGTTGTCTTCTTCTTTTTTCTTCCATTCTGCAGTTGCTCTTGCTTCTGCTTGTCTTCTTGCTTCTGCAGCTTTATTTCTTGCATTTTGTAATTGTATTTCTCTCTGTTTTGTTGCTGCATTGTTAGCATGGAAATTACTATTTTCTAAGCTTCTTGTAATACTTTCAACTTGATTTCTAGCATCTATATAATCTTTATCGTTATCTGCAACAGCACTTACAAATGATGATTGATCTGTTCCATAACTAATATAATTGTCTGTTCCAGCATATTTGAATCCGGATGATTCAGAACCCATTGCTTTTACTTTTGCATCGATTTCCTCGCCTGTTGCTGCTAAATCTATATCATATTGACTTTGTGTATCTTCATATTCTTTTTGAGTTTTTTCCCATTTGTCATCTTCTTCCTTTAAATTATTTCCTACATTCATGTCATGTATTGCTGCTATTCCGGTAGCTCCAGCAACTCTATTTGCCCATTTACCAGCAACTCCGCCTTTGCCTTTCCATTGTGCATTTTCAACAGCAACATTTGCACGATTTTTAACATTTCCAGTTTGACCTTTAAAGAAATCAGCAACATTTTTACCTTTACTACCACTTGCTGCTCCACCAAATGCTCCACCGATTGTATTTGATAAAACTCCACCGATACCATTTCTAGATGCAACACCTGTTGCAAAACCACCAACAGCTCCTATTCCAAGTCCTGCTATTCCACCAAGAACTCCTCCGAATCCTTTTGCATTGTTTTCTGATAATGAATGTCCAAATATTCCATCTATGAATTTTGGTAATAATTGAGCAAATCTATATGCTGCGAATATAACTATTAATAATACTATATATCTTGTAAATCCATCTACTTCTGGGAATAATGCTGAACGATCTGTCCAGAATTTACTGATAAATGCTGTTACTAAGAATAATGAACCAACTCTTATGAATGCATCTACCCATGTTTTCCAATATGTATCAACAAATGCTTTCCAAGGTTTTGCATTAAATCCTTTATCTATAATTGAAACAATTGCCACTGGAGCTATAATTTGAAGTACTATTAATTTAAACATACGTACTCCAATTTCAATTGATAATTTTACTATACTCCATATCAAATATACCGCCATCGCCGTACTTATAATTGGATATTTGTATTCTACTGTCTTATCTAATGCAGATACAACATCTGTTATTTTTGTTAAATCGAAACTATTAATATCTTCATTTAATTGTCTTGAATATATATTTTCTACTGCTGATGTTTGATTATCTTTTCCATGTAGGAAAACTTGTAATGTTGTTGTTGCTAGATACTTTCCGAAGTCTCCTATATCATCTGCCTGAGTTCCAAAGATAAATCTAGCTATTAAACCCGCGTCATTTTCTTGACCATCTGTTGTTACATCTGCTATTTCTTTTAATGTTGTAAACTCATATCCTTTTGGTACTCCAATGATAAGCAAACTAAGTTCATTCATAACACTAAATATAAATGTATATGAAATTAATAATGCAGAACACCAAGCTATATTTTTTAATAATGCTGCTCCACCTATTGTATTATCTGATAACTTATCAGGATTAATCATATATTGAATAAGGGAATATCCAAGTTTAAACATGATTAATACCATTATAATTGCTTTAATTCTATCAATTAAAGGCGATACCCAAGCATACACAACATTAAAGTTTAGTTGTGCCATAAGCATAAATACTTTATATGAGTATGCAACTAATGAATAAACTACACCATCAATGTATAATAACAATGAAAATAATGGTTTGAATACCCAAGCGACTCCTACAGATATTAACGATGTTATAAATGACATATTCTCACTTCCCATTTAACTATTCTACATAGATTATATCAAAATAGAAAATAAATTGCTACTGATTTACCTTCAAAAAATTATAATTTTGATATTTTCCTTTGCTCTAATTATCTTATTATGTTATAACTTGTTAGTCAATCTTTTTTTATCAATTAAAAAAGATATCAAGCTTTGTATTTTATTTGATATCTATTATAATTCTTTGTATTTATTATTCAGTAGCAAAATCAAGTACATCATCTTTAAAATCTAAGAATATTTTGTTAACAACATAATCAAATTCTTCGTCGTTATCTATTGCTGTATATTCAATAACATTATTGTTATTATTTACTTTAACAATTGAAACATCATCCATAAACTCATCATTATTTATTAGATATAAATATGTGTTATTGTTTTCTCTTATGACATCTAAGATTAGGTATTCTCCGTCATTAAATACTATTACATCATCTATATTAAAATTCATCTCTATTCACCTATCCTAAACTTTTTTCACCTAAAGAACCTTCTTTTGATTCTATATCTTCTTCTACCATTCTTATCATTTCGTTTATTACATCTTTTAAAGTTGGATCTTCTTGTTTACTTCTTAATGCTTTTTGTGCTTCATTATAAAGTCCTCTACCATTTAGCACATTTAATATTGAAGCAATTGCTGCAACTTTTTTTATTTCAGTACACTTTCCTTCTTTTTTTTCTTTAAGTATTCCTACTGTATAAGGATTATATCTTATTTGTTCTAATGATTTATCTTCCATTTCTTTAAACTTCATTTTATCCTCCATATATATTGTAACATACATAAAATAAAAAATGTAGAGTTTTTTACATCTCTACATTATGGTAAACATTACTTACATCGTCTAGTTCATCAAGCATATCTAGTAATCTTTCAAATTTCACTTTATCTTCGCCTTCTAGTGTAACTGTATCTTTAGCAAAGTATGAAATTTCATCTAATTCAAATACAATTCCTGGGAATGCTGTTTCTAAAGCTTTTTTAGCATTGTTTAGGTCTGCTACTTCTGTATAAACAACTACTGTATCATCTTCAACTTCGATATCGTTTACATCAACATCTCCATTAATTAAAGCATCCATTACTTCTTCTTCAGAATGTCCTTTAATTCCAACTACTCCTAAATGTTCATACATAAAGCTTACTGCGCCTTGTCCAGCCATTTTAGCTCCACATTTATTAAATACTGTTTTGATAAAACTAATTGTTCTATTAGAATTATCTGTTAAGCATTTAATAATTAGTGAACTTCCACCTTGAGCAAATGCTTCATATTCTACTGTATCATAGTTTTCTGTTACACCTTTTTTTACTTTATCAATGTTTCTATTAATAACGTCAGCTGGAACTTGTTCTCTTTTAGCTTTTTCAATTACTCTTCTTAATACATCATTACTTGATGGATCTGGGTTTCCTTTCGCTGCTTGATAAATCTCCTTTGCATAGATTGAATATAACTTACTTTTTTTTGCAGCTGTTGCAGCCATTGCTTTAGCTCTTACTTCATGAGCTCTACCCATTTTAATCACTCCTTTTAATCTAAATTTGTCATTTCATTAATTATTTTAGCATATTCTTTATAATTTTCAAAATTATTATCTTTATTTTTATCAAAAAATTCTTTTGAATCATCTCTTGCTTGTAAAAGTATTTTCATATCTGTATGAAGATTAGCTATTTTAAATTGCATATCTCCACTTTGTTTAACTCCGAATAAGTCTCCTTCTCCACGCATTTCATAATCTTTTTCTGTTATATAAAATCCGTCATTGCTTTCTTCAAGTACTTGTAGTCTTTTATTATTTTTATCTCCTATAAGTATACAAGTTGATTCAAATTCGTTTCTTCCAACTCTTCCTCTTAATTGATGAAGTGTTGCTAGTCCAAAACGTTCAGCATCATATATTATCATCATAGTTGCATTTTTAACATCAATTCCTACTTCTATTACTGTCGTTGATATTAATACATCTATCTTACCTGCTTTAAAGTCATTCATTATTTTATCTTTATCAGCTTTTGATAATTTACCATGCATTATCGCAGACTTAATATTTTTATTGAAATATAAATCTATATTTCTTTTTATTTCATTTACTGTTGTTAAATCTATAACTTCAGAGTCTTCAATTAAAGGTGAAACTATATATGCTTGATGATGTTCATCTATTTCTTTCTTTAATAATTCATAAACATCTACAAGTTCTTTTTCACTTTTAACTATTGTTTTTATTTCTTTTCTACCTTTTGGTTTAGTTTTAATATTTGATATATCCATATCTCCATATATTGTTAATGCGAAAGTACGCGGTATAGGCGTTGCTGACATATATAAAGTATCTGGAAGAATACCTTTATTTTTAAGACTAGCTCTTTGATTTACTCCGAATCTATGTTGTTCATCTGTTATAACAAGTCCAAGATTTTTAAATACAACATTTTCACTAAGAAGTGCATGTGTTCCAATTAAGAAATCTATTTTTCCTTTAGCTAGTTTTTCTACCACTTCATCTTTTTCTTTCTTTTTCATGCTTCCAACTAGAATGTCTATTCTCATGTTTGTTCCTGAAAGTACATTTTTGATATTTTCATAATGTTGGTATGCAAGTACTTCTGTTGGTGCCATTAAAGCAGTTTGATATTTTGCTAAATGGTTAATATATGCAGCTATTATAGAAATAATAGTTTTACCACTACCAACATCTCCTTGAAGCATTCTGTTCATTCTTTTACTTGAAGTCATATCATTATAAATATCTTCGATTGCTTTATCTTGATCTGGTGTTAATTCGAATGGTAAACCTCTTATAAATTCATTTACGTCTTCTGGATCTATATTTCTAATATATTCTACTTTATTATCTTTATTTAATTCTTTTAAATAATTTATCTTGAACATGAATTCAAATAATTCTTCATATTTAAGTTTTAATTGAGCTTTTTTAACATCATCTTTATTTTGTGGTTCATGTATTAATTTTATTGCTTCTTTTTTAGAAATAAAATTATATTTTTCATTTAAATATTCTGGTATATAATCTGTGTAGTCATCAAATATAGTTAATGCTTCACTTATATATTTTTTTAATGCTTTACTTGTAAGACCACTTGTTAAGTGATAGACAGTTTCTATTGCACCTGTTTTAATTTTTTCAAATTTTATATCAGATGCGATTACTGTATTTTTAAGCGCATCATATTTTCCAATTACTGTAATTGTTGTTCCTGGGCGAAGTTGTGTTTTTAAAAATGTTCTATTGAATATCATTACTGCTATCATTTTTTTATTAGACATTGCTCTAAAAGTAAGTGCTGTCATATTAGCTCTAAATCTTCTTGATAATGGTACTGAGTCTATAATACATTCTATTATTACATTTTGTTTATCAACACATTCTTTTATATTATCAAGAACTATTAAATCGTGTCTGTAAGGATAATATTCTACTAAATTGCTAATACTATTTACTCCTATATTTTTTAGAGTTTCTATTGTCTTCGGTCCTAAACCTTTAATAGCACTTAAATTATTCAATGTTATCGCCTCCAGATAAATCTTCAATATTATATCACATTTTCATCAATAAAAAAAGAAGAAATTTAGTTTTCTTACATACCCGGAGGTTTATCATCTAAATCTTCTTCTTGTGTTTGACCATCTTCTTTATTACCTGCAATTTTGTCTTTTAATTCTTCTGTGTTTATATCTAATCTAATATTGCTATCTATATATTTTAAACAGTCTGTTAGATTTTGGAAAAAGTTTCTAAATTGATTTAAATCTATACCATAACTACTTAGTGTTATATATAATTCACTCATAAAAGTTCCGAGTGTATATTTCTCTTTATTATTGCCTTCTTCAATACTTCTTGTGTATTCTAATAATTCTTCATTAGATGCTTTACAACAAAAAGTTGGATCATCCATATTATGTTCAGCAGAATCTTTTATAACTACTCTATCTTTAGACATTTCTATACTTGAATGCATTACTCCGTTTCTTATTCTAGAATATATACTTTTATTTCTAATTTCAAAAGCAATCATAATACCATTATATAAATCCAAATATACTTTCTTCATTGCATCTAACTTGCTTGGTATTTCTGGATAATTTGATATCTTTTGATATTTTCTATTAAAGATTTTAATTTCTCTTTTTAATATTCCAAGAGCTCCCGTTACATCATTTTCTTTTCCATTTTCATCTTTCTTTTTAAAGAATACTTGAAGAGAAGGATTTCTTAAATATCTAAATTCTATATTTTGATTTTCGCTTAATAATAAACATAAATGGTTATATACTAATGCTGTATTAACAACACTTCTTTCTATTTTTTTATCTATAAATGCTGCGATAGTTAATAGAGAATCAACAATTTTATCAAGTAAACTATCTTCTTCATGTGTTGATGTTTTATTTGATAGAGTTTTTGTTTTTACTCTAACTCTTTTTGTATCTATTGTTTTTGTTTTAGTTGCAAGTTCATTTAATGTAGTTAATGCTGTTCTATATAAATTATTATATACCGTTATTTCATCTTCATTACAATACTCTTTTACTGTTTCAAATTTATTACTTAATACTTCTAATTCACTATAAATTCTTTTTAAATAATCTTCTCTACTATTTTGTGGATAAATCTTTGAATAATCATTTAGATATTCATCCATTTGACTATCTAATTTATATGTATATCCTTTTTCATTATCAAGATCATATAAAGTTGTATTAAAAGTTTCACTATTACTGTTTTCAGAAAATCTATCAAGTGTTTCAGGTTTTATAGAACACTCAAAATTAAATTCGTTATTTCCAACTCTATATTTATTTCTAATTACTATTCTATTATTTGCTGTATCAAAATCATATTTTCCATGAGCAAGTGAATCTCTTATTTTACCTATAATAAATATTTTCTTTTTTATGCTTGGATTACTATTATGTTCTAATATAACACTATCAAATATCTCATCTGGTACAATAGAACCATTCATAGTAAAAGTATAACTATTTTTAACTTCTTCATAGAAAGAATCTGCTATAAAATTATTTTCATCTGTATCATTAAAATATAATGTTCTAGTTTTACTATTAGTTTTAATGAGTCTTTCTTTACTCATTATGAATTTAGCCATACTAAGCATAAAATAATGTTCTACTCTTAGAGAGCCATTTTTATTATTTATGAATGATTCAGTTAATTCTCTTGATATTTTTAGCAATTCTTCTCTACTCATGTTATACTCCTATTATAATGTTAACATTTTTATAATTTTAAGTAAATATGTTATAATGATTATGGTGATAAGAATGGAATTAGAAGAATTAAGAGATGCGATGAGTGAACTATCATATGATGATATTGAATTTTTTGTTCACTTAACTGAAAGAGAAAATGGTCACTCTATATGTGAGAATGGATTATATATTGATGATAATAAATTATCTAGTTGTGTAAATCCAGTATTAGATTCATTTTATGATGATCCAGAACATTATGTTGATTTTGAACTTGGTAATCCTCAAACTAGAGCTAAAGAAATAATGGTTCTTATAGGATGTGAAAGAGACGCAGAAAGTAGACTTATAAAAAGGAACAACAATGGTCAAAGTGAGTTTGTTATTCCTAGTGAAAATGTTATTGGTTTTGTAGATTTAGATAGTAAATATTTTGATAGTAATCCTAATTCAGAATATAGTATTGGTATGGGACAAAATTTATAAAAAGTTTAAAAAAGTCTTGACAAAATATACTTTTTTAATTAGTATATAGACTTACCAATTCACTATTAGGCGAATTGGTGCTAGTATCACACTAGCCAACCCCTTTTTATTCTTTTTTCCGGACTGTCCATCAGGGGGTGGCAGTCCTATTTTATTGAAAAATTAAAGAGAACTAATTATTTAGTTCTCTTTTTTTGCGTTCTCTAAATCTTTGAAGTAATTGTATCTTGCAATAGAATTATTCATGTTTTCTTCATATAATCTTTCATATTCTTCTTTATTTTTTACTTCTAGATTTTTATATCTTAATTCTTTTCTAAATACTGCATCATAGTTAGTAAAATCGGGTTCTTTTGAATCTACTGTTAATGTATCAGTATCAGGATTATATCTCATTAGTAAGTTATAACCGATATCTACCAAGAGTTTTTGTTCATCTAGTGAATTAGTAAGTCCACCATAGATTCCTTGTTCAATACATGGACTATATGCGATTATTAGTGATGGTCCATCATGCTCATATGCTTCTTTCATAACTTTTAGTGTTTGCATCATATTTGCTCCCATTGATATGCTTGCTACATATACATTTGGAATACTCATTGCAATTTTAAATAAGTCTTTCTTTGTTTCAAGTTTTCCATTAGATGCGAATTGTGCTACTCCACCTATTCTAGTTGATTTAGATTTTTGACCACCAGTATTTGAATAAACTTCTGTATCAAGTACCATAATATTTATATTTTCATTACTATGAAGTACATGATCAAGTCCACCATAACCTATATCATAAGCCCATCCATCTCCTCCTAGAATCCATACTTTACGAGATGGTATGTAATCAAGTAATACTCTTAGTTCATTTGGAATTTCAGAATGTTCTAACTTATCTTTAATAGCTAATGTTAAATCATCATCTTCCATATTGTCTATCCATTCTTTGTAAGTTGCTTTTACTTCAGGATCTACAATATCTTTAGTTTCATACATTATCTTTTTGATTCTTTCTCTCATCTTTTTGTATGATTTATGAATACCAAATCCAAATTCAGCATTATCTTCAAATAATGAATTCATCCATGGAATTTTATATGGTGTTAATGGGAGACTTCCTCCATAAATTGAAGAGCATCCTGTTGCGTTAGCAATTACCATATTCTTTCCATATAATTCAGTTAATACTTTAATGTATGCTGCTTCACCACAACCTGCGCAAGCTCCACTAAATTCAAAGTAAGGTTTCTTAAAACCTACTCCTTTAACAGTGAACTTATTAAATGGAGTATCATTTTCTTGGTTCTCAAATAAATAATCACTTATTCTATCTAATCTTTCATTGTATTTTCCTGCTTCAAGTGCTTTTTCTTGTTGTTTTCCAGGACATGCTTGTATACAAAGTCCACAACCTGTACAATTTGACTCTGAAACTGATATAAAGAAGTTCTTGTTCTTTTCTCCTAAGCTTTCTATAGTTTCACTCTTATCAATGTGGGCCATTAATAATTCATTATCTGTAAGTGAGTATGGTCTTATACATGCATGAGGACAAACAAATGAACATTGATTACACTCTATACAATTTTCTTTACACCATTTTGGTACTAAAGATGAAGTTTTTCTCTTATCACTAGCGGCTGTTCCGCCTTCAAAAGTACCATCTTTATAATCAATAAAGTCTGAAACTGTAAGCATATTGCCACGTAACTTTAATACTTCATCTGTAAAGTTCTTTTCACTTTGTTTGTCAGGTGTAAGTGTAAATATTCTGTTATCAATTTCTTCTAAATATTTTAATGATTCATTAATAGCATTTATATTAGCTTCAACTACTTTAATTCCTTTACTACTATATGTTTTTTCAATTAGATGTTCGAAGTCTTTTATTTCTTCTTTATCATAACCTAATATCTTTAACATATACATACACATTACATTATTTATTTTTCCATGTAAGTTATATTTTTCATTTAACTCATCTAGGTTAGCTACATATACTTTTATATTTTTATCAAGTATTTCTTTTTTATTTTCGTTACTAATCAAATTATTTAATTCTTCATCTGTTTTATTACTTGATAAAAGTAATATTCCATTTTTCTTTATATCTTTTAAACAATAATATCTATTTAAATATATATCTTTTGAAATAACTATAAAGTCTGGAGATGTTAAGAAGTATGGTGCATTTATTTTAGTATCTCCTACTCTTAAGTGAGAAATTGTTACTCCGCCACTCTTTTTAGAATCATATTCAAAGTATCCTTGAACATAGTTTGTGTCTATATCTCCTAAAACTTTCATAAAGTTTTTAGATGCTCCAACCATTCCATCTGATCCAAAACCATATACTTTTATTTCTTTATAGTCTGGTGTATATTCTATTTCTTTTGGTTCAATACTTAAGTGTGTTACATCATCTATAATACCAACAGTGAAATGATTTTTAGGATTATCACTAAATATATTTTCAAATACACCATTTATATCTTTAAGTGGTACATCTTTTGAAGATAGTCCATATCTTCCACCATAAACATGAATATTTCTTGTTTTAACTGCTTCTACTACATCTAAATATAGTGGTTCTCCAAGACTTCCTGCTTCTTTAGTTCTATCAAGTACTGCGATAGTATCTACAGTTTTAGGAAGTACATTTAATAAATACTTAGTACTAAATGGTCTATATAAGTGAACTTCTACTAGACCCACTTTATGTCCTTTTCTATTTAATAAATTTACTACTGTTCTTACAGTATCACAAACTGAACCCATAGCTACGATTACATGAGTTGCATCTTTAGCACCATAATAATTAAATGGTTTATATTCAGTACCAGCAAGTTTATTAATCTTTTCCATATTTCTTGCTACTATATCAGGCATATCATCATAATATTTATTTCTTACTTCAGTATTTTGGAAATATACATCTCCTGTTTCTGAAGTACCACGAGTTATTTCTTTACCTATGTTAAGAGCTCTATTTTTAAATTCATAAATTTTATCATAGTTAACTAATTTCAATACTTCACTTTCATCTAAAAGTGATACTTTATTAAGTTCATGACTTGTTCTAAATCCATCAAAGAAATGTACAAATGGAAGTGAACCTTCTATAGCTGATAAGTGAGTTACTATTGCCATATAATATGCATCTTCAACTGAAGTTGATGCTAACATACAGAATCCTGTACTACGTGTAGCATATATATCTTGATGATCTCCAAATATTGAAAGAGCATGTGTAGCAAGTGAACGAGCTGCTACATGAATTACTCCTGGTAACATTTCTCCTGCCATTTTATACATTGTTGGTATCATTAAAAGTAAACCTTGAGATGCAGTAAATGTTGTAGCTAAACTTCCTGCTTGAAGTGCTCCGTGTGATAATGCAGCAGCACCTGCTTCACTTTGCATTTCAATTACTGAAACAGTATCATTAAATAAATTCTTTTTACCTTCAGCACTCCATTTATCAGTTAATGTTGCCATTGGACTAGCTGGTGTTATTGGATAAATACCACATACCTCACTAAAAAGATATGAACCCATCGCACAAGCTTCGTTTCCATCTATAATATAATTTTTTTTCATATCATCACCATATTCATTATATTACATTTTCATAATAAAAAAAAGAATTGTTTATTGCTTTTGAATTATTCTTTTAAACTTAGATTCACTATTATTAATAAACTCATCAATTAATTTACTTTCTTCTTTTGTTTCTGCATAAGCTGTTATAGCAAGTGTCTTTTCCCAATCTTTTGTGTAACCATCAGTAGTTAGATTTGTTATTTTATGTTCTTTTAACCAATCTCTAAATTCCATCATAACTTCTTTATCATCATTTAATATTATATTTACATATGTTCTATCTTTAGAGAATTTATCACTTATTACAAGTGCTAGTAATGTACCTATACCACTTGCGATAGCTATTACATAAATCATTATTTCACTACCACTATCACTAACCGCATCAATTAATTTATAAAATATTATTTGACTTATAACTACAGTAAGTGATGCAATAAATGCTTTATTCTTTTGTATAAGAATTGTTTTACCTGTTCCTAAAATATTATCTATTACTTTTATAACAAAAACTACTAATAAATTAATAATAAACGCTTTCATTTAATCATCCCCTTCTTTAAGCGCGAAGTAACATAATAACATATTATTTATTTTATTGCAAATAAAAAGAATAGTTTCCTATTCTTTATTATTTTGTTCTTTACTTGCTTTTATATCTCTTGAAATAAGTATTGCTATACATGCGATTGCACACATTGAGATAATCATACATATTGCAAGATATAATTTTTTATTATCTTTTTCTTCAACTGCTGGTTCTTCTTTTGTAGGTTCTTCTACTACTGGTACTTCTTTATCTTCTTCTTTTTCTGTTTTACTAACAATTAAATAATATTCATTAGTATCACCTTCATTATTCTTTGTTTCAATTACTACTAGATTCTCACCTATTTTTAAGTTTTCATTTCCTTTAATTGTTACATCGTATTCACTTTCATAATCAATGAGAATACTATCTTCTGTACTAGGAATTACTACATGATAAGTATTAACATTTGGATCAAATTCTTCAATCATACTATATTTTAGAACTCTTAACCCTTTTAATTCTGGATAACCATCATAACTATATTTATTAACTTTTATTTTATAAACCTGTTTAGTTCCATCTTCTGATGTTGATGTAATCTTAATAGTCGTTGTATTCTTTGCTAAATTTATTTTATTGTCAATACCAGAAACTATGCAGTTATTTGTTATACATCTTGCATAAACGTTAATAGCATCACTATTTGTATTTATTTCATATTCATAAATTCCAGGATTAAAACTTGGACTTAAAGTTAATTCTTCTCCATCTTCATTTTCAACGCTTATTGACGTTAAATTAGAATCTTGTTTTTTCGTACCATTAGAATTTATATCATAATTAAGAAAGAAGTTTTCAGTGTTATCAAATGTTAATGTTTCTCCATCAGCTTTAGCTATATAATTTGTGTTATCTTTTAAAAGTTCTATATATGTGTTTTGGTTTACTGCGTTGTCTTTGACTCTAAAATTTAATTTTGCGATTATATTTTTATTTTCATCGTTTCCTAATTTTTCATTTGAATTTTGTTCTATAGTATTTCTTACTGATAAATTAATAATTGAAGAGTATGTCTTATAATTTGTTACTTCCCAACCTTCTTGTAACTTTATATAATCATTATCAGTTTTTACTAATTCAAATATATAAGGGTTATAGAAAAATTGTGCATTATAGCTTTCCATAATTCCATCAGCTTCGCTATTTCCGAAATTAGTAAGTAAATAAACAGTTACTACATCTCCTTGTTTTACAACATAACTTTCGTTAATATCTTTTCCTAGAAATATATATCCAGGTTCTGCATAAATAACTAATGGAAATAATAACATTATTAATAAAAAAATCTTCTTTTTCATATGTTCACCTATTCTATTAAAATGTTATCATAAAGAAGCATAAAAATCAATTTTAATATTAATATACTTTAGTTAAATTTTCTAGTTTCATTAATTCATTTACTTCGCATGTTATAGTAATTCCATCTACTTTTATACCATTTAATTCATAATATATTTTTTCTTCGATTGATTTATCTTTTATAAATGTTTTTACTAGTTCATTTATGTTTCTTGCATAATATTTTTTATCTTCGATTATGTAATTCATTACATCAACATTAACATATTTTAATATATCATCTAACTCATTAGAATTTATACTTTTAAAATAAACTTTGAAAGTATCTTCTACGTGTATATCTGTTTTATCATAGTGAAGTGCTTTATCACTATTTGAGTCTATTTCATTAATATTAAAAACTATAAATAAAGCAATAAATATAAGTGTTTTTAATATTAATTTTTTCATGTTATCACCATTAATAGTTTGTTCATTTTAGTTATAAAAAAAATACCAATTTATGGTATTTAATCAATATAAATCTTTAATGTTTTTTCTATCCAGTAAGAGTATTTAATATTAGGTTTTTCTAACTTTTTCATTTTCTTATATAATTCTACTCCATCACTTGGATCATGCCATATGTCCACAAATACATAATCATATTCACTTGTATATTTATATTTTAATGCATCTTCATTTATTATTTTAATTTTTTCTTTGTGTTCAAATTGAGGTAAAATATATTTTGTGAATAGTTCTATTATTTTTTTATCTTTTTCTATTATTGTTATGGATTTAACATTGTCTTTGTTAGATATCATGTACTGGAAGTAACCTAGTCCTAAACCATATGTTAATACATTACCAAATGCTTCATTAATTGGTTCTTTCATTGTTTCTATTTCATTTGGTGTTATAAGCATCCATTCTCTTCCATTTTCAAGTACACACTCATAAAAGTATTCATGAGTAAAATAACCTACTTGTGGATATAGTTTTCCATTAATACATTCCATATCATTATAAACAAATAATTCATATGGTTTATAACTTTTAATTTCAAATGACCAATTATTATCTTTTATATTTTCTAGTTTTATATTTTTATAATAATCATTATTTTCATATTTTGTACTATCTAATTCTTTTATTATTTTATTAAATTCCTCTGCTAGTTCTTTATTTTCTATTTCATAGAACCCTAATAATAGAAAAACTATAGATTCAGTTTTAGATAAATTAAATTCTTTTTCTAAATCACTTACCATTTTTTCAGTTATAAAATCACTATGGTTATTTAGAAAATCACTAAGTATTTTTAAAATTATTTCATTTCTTAATTCAATATTCATGAATAATATATTACAAAAAAAGTAGAACTATGTCTACTTATTTTTTCTTTGTTTCTTTGTTAGATTTTTTTAATTCTTCTAATTCTTTTAATACTTTTTTATTTTGAATAGTATTAACTGTTATGATAGCAGCTGTAGCTACTACTACGAATCCAAAAGTCCACCAAATTGTTTTTACATATGGAGCATTTTCTGCTTTTACAGCTTCTGCTTCATAATTTTCTGCTTTTTCTAAAATATCTACTCTATCAGATGCTTTCTTATCATATTCTGTTTTTATTGATGTCTTAATTGCATCGTCCCAATCAGAAACATATCCTGGATATACAGTTTCACCAATAACAATATATGGAACTCCTTCTGCTGCTTCTCCAGTTGCAGTTGCTACTTTATCAAATAAAGTATTGTTTTCTTCATTTTCCCAAACTTCAAATGAAACTAATTTAAAATATTTTCCATATTCATCTGAAATAGAATTTATGAATTCTAAAAATGATCTACAAAAAGCACATCCTTGACCTCTAAACATATAAATAGTAATTTGATCATCTGTTTCCTTATAATCTTTATTTTTTAATTCCATTGATTCTGCAGCTAAAGTATCTTTTAGATTCTTATGTTCATATTCATCTATTAATGATGCATTAGCAGTTAATGGTAATAGAACTACTCCTAAAGTTATAAGAAATGTTAAAATTTTCTTTTTCATTTTACTTCCTCCAGTATAATTTTAAATTATTTTTTATTAAAACACAATATTTTTCACTTATTTTTCATATCACGTTTTATCCATTCAATTATTACATCTACTATATAGTCAATTTCTTCTTTTGTTAATTTTCTTTTTTCTTCAATACCATGCCATTTATGTAAGCATCCTCTACAGCATGTTGCGGTAGCGTGTTGAGCAACAAATACCGGGTGTCCTTTCATAGGAGTTTGTTTACCATCGTTTGGTATATTCGCATGACTTAGTCTTTTCTTTATAAAGTCATATGCATGGTCTCTTATTTTATCTATTCCTTTATCATTCACATATTTTATTTCTGGTTCATGTAAATGGAAATTGCTTCTAAAAGTAGATTTTGATAATTCATTAAATAATTCGTCTATGTTTTTCATATCATCACCTATTATAATTTTAACATATTTTATTGATTTGGGTATATATCTTTGATAAAATTACTATGATAGAAGGAGTTAAAAATGAAAAATAAAAAGTTTTTATTGGTACTTTTATTAGTACTATTTATGCCTTTAATGGTTGATGCTCTTGATGATTATGTATCTTTAGATTGGAAGAGTGAAATTGGAAATGATTTATATCAAGATATCACTAAAATCGGAGATGACATTTATGTACTTTCTAAGAATGCTATTTATAAGTTTGATTCTAGTGGTAAAAAAACTGAGATACCTTTAGAATTATGTGATATGGGTTCTTTCTCTGGAAATAGAGTTGTATGTTATAACTATAGTGATTCATCTTTTAGAACACCACATCCTTATGATAATAGAATATAATAAGCAAAAAGAATATCTTTATGAATATGATTTAACTGGTAAAATAGTTAATAAAGTATTAGTTTGGGAAGGTTCAGTAGGTACTGATAGAGTTGGACGTGGATTTGATTTTGAAAGAGTAAGTAAAGCTGATAACTTATATTTCTTCTTTAATGGTCCTAGAATGTTAGGTGTATATGACACTGATGGAAATAAATATTATGGAGCTTATCGTTGGAATGATGATACAGATGATTTCGGATACTATGATGATAATTACGATTGGGTAACAGTTGATATTTCTAAATATTTTAATAAATTAGATACTATGAGTGATGTTGGTTATATATATGACTATTTTTATAGAAGAGAATTAGATAAATATAAAGAAAAATATAAAGATCAACTAAATCAAATGGGATTAAATTATACTTATGAACAATTAGTTCTTTGGGATGAATTAGACTTACCTACTCAAGCTATGATTGCTTCATCTTATAAAGATAAATATTATGTTGGATATTTAGATCCAGAAAATAGTACTTATATGGCACTTATACATGATAAGACAACTGGTAAAGATATTGATATTAAAATTAATGGTAAATTATTCTTTAGTGTTATTCTTGGTGATGATTACTTTATATTATTAGATTCAGATACAAGCACTTGTAATCAAAAAGAATGTAAGAAAACACATATGAAAAAATATAATTATGAAGGTACTGTTATTGAAGAAGAAGATATAATGATTGAAGATAATTCATTCATGGGTACTTCTGTAGGATATGTAACTGATGGTGGTTTTACTGTTATAGCTGGTAATAGACCTGATGGTGAAACTGCTTATACTACATCATTAATTAGATTTAATAAACCTACTAAAAAAGTTGATAAAAAAGTAACTGGTGAAGGAAATGTTGTTATTGATAAATCTAAAGCTAATGTTGGAGATAGAATAACATTTGAAATAAATCCTGGTAAAAATTATGAAGTAGATTCAATTAAAGTAATTGATAGTAATGGAAATGTCATAGAAACTACTGGTAATTCATTTATAATGCCAGATACTGATGTTACTGTAGAAGTAGTATTTAAGGAATTAGTAAATCCTAAAACTGGATATTTTGATTATATATTTGGTTCAGTTCTTATAATAACTGCTGCTTCAATATTATTCCTTTATTCAAATAAAAGACAAAAGACTATTGAGTAAAATTCAATAGTCTTTTTTTATAATAATTTACCAGTTAATTCATCTATTTGTGGATGTGTGTTGTCATATATTCTTGTTACCTTTTCCATTTCAGTATCTATTTGTTCTTTAGTATATCCTTCCGCTAAACGTACGTTTCTTATTATTTGCATCATTACATTAGGTGGTATTGGTTTAGCTTTAAATAACTCTAATATATTTTGTTCATTCTCTTTTGGAAGTATCTCTTTTAATTCATAACTTATAACTCTATCTTTTCTTGTGAATGGTAATTCACCATCTTTTTGTTCATTTTGTCTATCAATTGTACTAATTGCTTTATCTATATTTTCATCGCTTAAATTAGTATTTAGATATGACACTTCTCCTTCAAAGAATTTTATGTCTGAATCATGTTTAAAAACTTTTTTATACTCACTAAATGGTACCATAAAATATCTATATAAATCTAATGCAGTGTACTCACTATCAATCTTTTCTGTTCCTTTTTCTTTATAACTATCCCATGTTGGATCTAATGCATATGCTCCATGTATACCATATTTTTCATCATTTATTACTGCTACTGATCTACTATGATAACCACGTAATGTTTTATCATCATCTTCATAACAAGTTACTCCGAAAGCACCAATAGATATATTAGGGTCAAATTCATTAAATATTTCTTCAAGCATTGCTGTATATCCTGCACAAACTATATGACCTGTATCAACTATCTTATATGGAGTTCTTGATTCCATTGTATCTTCTTTATCAGTTTCATTATATTCAAGTGTTTTTAATATATCGTATGTGAATGCTAGTTTTTCTACTGGAGATAATGGATAGTCTTTTATAATACTTCTATACCATTTCATTGTTTCATATAGTCCTTTAAAATTATCATAACTTGATGTTTCAATTTGGCTATATCTTATTCTCACTTCTACTTCTTCACTTAGTTTATCTAAATCCTCTAAACTTTTTTCGGCATATCCTGGAACAGCTTTAACGAACACACCATTAGTCTTGATACCCCTTTTACTAAACACATCACGAATATAACTTGCGATATTCATATCAGGATCATTTATATCCATATTAACTAATCCATCAATTATATTAAAAACATAGTTTTGATTTTCACATCTTATTTCTATTTTCCTGTTTTCTTTTGTTAAGTCTCCACCTATCATATCAAGTATTCTATCTATATCTTTTTTTGTTATTTTTTTTGCTGTAACATATACGTCATTACTTTTTTCTTGTTGAAAGTCTGGATCTTTTTCTTCTTCTGTTTCTCTTTCTCTTATTATTATGTCATTATTGAATCCTGAAAGTTTTCCATCTTTTTTTATAGCTACTAAATCTTTAAAATCATCACCTAAAATATACGATGTACTAACATCTATTTCTTTAATACCAGTATGCTTTTCTATAAAGTCTAATTGTTCCGGTGTTAAAAATCTATAATCATTAATAGTAAGTTTGCTTAGTGATTCTAGTCCTTCTAAAAAATCTATATTGTCATCTAAAAATGAAACTGGAAGAGACATTTCTTTTAAAGCTGGGTTTATATTTCTAACAATTGTTTCTTTAAAACCATTAAAAACATGTGGGAAACTTACTTCGTTACCACTGCACTTTACTTCTAAGTCTGGTTCTTTTCCCTGCTTTCTGTATGCTAAAATTTCTTCTATTCCTATTCCTCTTTTATTAAGAATAAGTTTATCATCACAATTTCTTACAAACTCAGCTATTTTATCCATATCAGTTGCATCATGAAATTTTTCAGCAAATAATTTTTCTATTATCTCTTCAACTGTCATATCATCACCATAATTATTTTATCATAAAAATAAAAAATGAGAAATAATTTGAACTTGTCAATAAAAAGTAGACACTTAAAAAATATTATTGAAACCCTAGTTGA
>CAVIUL010000007.1:0-29871 GCA_963645885.1 bacterium
ATAAAATATGATAAACACTAAAATTTTTATATGTTAAAAAAGAGAAGATAATTTCTTCTATTAAAACAAATAAAAAGATATATATAAATAATCTATATTTTTTAACATTCTTCATACTTTAATTTTAACACAAGCATCAAAAAAAGAATAGACTTTCTATTCTTTTATTCAGTAGCATAATCTTTACTAGTGTCTTTTGTTGGCTTAAATCCTGCTTCTATAAGTTCGTCCATAGTAACATATCCACCATTTAATGCTTCTTTAATTGTATATTTTGTTCCATTAACAGTTATTATTACTCTAGAACTCATTTGACAAGTAAAGTAATAATTTTGATAATAATATTCTATACCTGATGCACAAGATGCATCTTGATCAATATAACTAATTGTAATTTCTTTTTTAGTTGGAGTATCAGGTTCAGTTGGTTCTGTTGGTTCTGTAGGATCAGTTGGCTCTACTGGTTCAGTTGGATTACTAGGCTCTGGATCAGTAGTATCTGTTGGCTTAGGATTATTAACAAAGCAACTAGAATATTTAGTAACATAATAACTCATATCAGTTGCATATTCAAATTTGTCTCCTTCATATCCACAAAATAAATATGGTTTACCATCTTCATAAGTATCCCCATCACTATATACAATTACTCCATCACATGCTGTATTTTTATATAAAACTTTACTGATATATTTTACTCCATCTTCTTGCATATCACTAAGACAAATATAATTTTGTTTAACCATAGTAGATGGACATGAAACACCATCAATTGGATCTAAACAATAATCAGTTAAAAATATATGTGCTGCACTTTTAACTTCTCCCTCTTGAACTAGCATTTCCTTTTGAACGCCATTATTATATAGGTTTATAACTGCAGGAACAGCCATTAATGTTAAAATAGCTATAATAGCTATAACAGCTAGTAATTCTGTTAATGTAAAACCTTTTTTATTTTTCATATTTTTCACCTCTACTACTATCTTACCCATTAATTATACAATTTAAAAATAGACATTCAAGTCTATGCTCTATTATTTACACTTCTAATTAATTCCATTTTAGCATCTATCATTTTATCCATCTTCTCACTTACATCATCTCTGGCTTCAGGATTAACATATCTAATACCCCTAGAAATATAAAATGTAGATTCATATCTTTTATTAAAATTAGATTCTATATCACTATCTTTAGTACCAATACTTTCTATTAATGAAAGAAAATCTTCATCAAATATATAATCTCCTCTAATAGAATCTGATGCTACTAAATCACCTAAATAATTTAAATTTGCTCTATCTTTTCTTAATTCTTTTAAATTCTTAGTAGCAAGAGCATCTAAAGTTAATAAAACATCTCTTTGCATTCTTAAATTAGAACTAAATGCTGAAGAAAATCTAAGTCTAACAAGATCTCTTTTTGCTTTATACATAGTTTTTAAAGCACTTCTATTTTTGCCTTTAGCACTTTCTAACATTATACTTGAAACACCAAAATCCATTTATTTTTCCTCCAAACCTAATGATTTCTTTAATTTCATAATATCTCTATTTGAGATTTCTATATCATCTTTAACTTCCCTATTAGATATATATGTAATACCTGAACTAGAACATTCTACCATGGTATGCTCATAATTATAGTATTCAACCATAGAAATTCTTTTATCATTTAATAATTTTAAAAGTAAATTAATTCTTGAATTACATTGTAAAGCACCAGCATTTAACAGTCTTATTATTGCTTTCTTAACTTCTTTAAGAGTTTTTTTGTCTTTCTTTAATTCTTCGATATCTCTATTTAATATTTCTATTAATCTTTTATACTCTTCTTCATCTTTTAATCCATCACTTGAAAGAGGCAAAATTGAATTTATTTTACCTACAAGAGTTAGAACTATCTTATTAGCATACATATCTTTAAGTGTTGCTTTTCTGTATCTTTCAATTCTTTTTGCTTCATCAAGAATATTTAACATAACAGTAGCTTTAACAGTTAAAAGATCAGTAACGTCACTAATAGCTCCATCTACAGTAACACTATCATCAGACATATAACTTTTAATAGTTTGTTCTATAATTACATCATTAACACTATCTAACATAATTATTCCTCACTTTTCTTTTTTATTTTATCTAAAATAACTAAAGCTTCAATCGGAGTAACTTCTAAAGGATTAATTGTTTTAATATAATCTCTTAATTCATCACTTTTAGTATCTAAATCAAGTTGAAACTGAGTTATTTTTTTACGAGGTTTTGAATCATTATTTTCATATTCTTCTAATAATTCATTTGCTTTATCAATAACAGTTATCGGTAAGTTAGCAAGTTTAGCTACATTTATACCATAACTTTTATCTACTGGTCCATCCATTACTTTATGAAGGAATGTAATGTCTCCATCTGTCTCATCAATTGATACATGTACGTTACGTATACCAGGAAGTTTATTTTCCATATCAGTAAGTTCATGATAATGTGTTGAAAATAATGTCTTACATTTAACTTTAGTAGCAATATAATCTATTATTGCGCCAGCTAAACTCATAC
Organism: bacterium; assembly: GCA_963645885.1. GTDB lineage: Bacteria > Bacillota_I > Bacilli_A > RF39 > UBA660 > CAG-1000. The sequence continues at coordinate 2,559 of CAVIUL010000007.1, forward strand.
CATCATATGTACTAGTACCACGACCTAATTCATCAAATAATATTAAACTCTTTGATGTAGCATTTAATAAAGCGTAAGCACTTTCCTTCATCTCAACCATGAAAGTACTTTCTCCACCTACTAAATCATCACTAGCTCCTATACGAGTAAATATCTTATCAAATATAGGTAAATTACACTTAGTAGCTGGTACATATGAACCTATTTGATTAAGTATAGCTATAATACCAAATTCTCTCATATAAGTACTTTTACCACTCATATTAGGCCCAGTTATTATAAGTATATTAGTGTCACTATCAAGAATAACATCATTATCAATATATTCTCCATCTATAACACTTTCAACAACCGGATGACGTCCACTAATAATTTCTACAATACCTTCATCATTAATAGTTGGTTTTACAAAGTTAGATTCTTCTGCTACTGTCGCAAAAGACTGCATAACATCATAATAAGCTATATAATTAGATACTTTTTGAAGACTACTAATATACTTCTTAACTTCTTCTTTTATAGTACAGAACACACCATATTCTAAACTATTAAGTCTCTCTTCAGCATTAAGAATCAAATTCTCTTTTTCTTTTAATAATGGTGTTATATAACGTTCACAATTAGATATAGTTTGTTTTCTATCATATTGAAATTCAGGTTTAACCTGACTAACTTGTCCTTTAGGTACCTCAATATAATAACCAAATACTTTATTAAATCCAATCTTAAGACCCTTTATACCAGTTCTTTCTTTCTCTTCCATTTCAAACTTAGATATAAAGTCTTTACCGCCACTCTTAATACTTCGTAACTCATCTATCTCACTATTAAATCCATCTTTAATAATATTTCCTTCTTTAATAGTAAGTGGTACATCTTCCTTAATAGAGCTTTCAAGTAAATTATATAAGTCATCAAAAGTTTCTAATTCTTTTTCTCCTAAAGATTTAAGAATATTATTAATATCAGGTATTACTTTAATACTAGTTTTTAATTGTAATAAATCACGAGCATTTAAGTTAGAACACACTACTTTACCAGTAAGTCTTTCCAAATCATATATTTCATATAAGAATGACTTTAACTCACTCTTAAGTAAGAATTCATTTATTAATTTTTCTGTTAGATTTTGTCTTCTCAAGATTTCATCTTTATTAATACTCGGACTTATTAAATAACTCTTTAATAGTCTACTACCCATCGCAGTCTTAGTTTTATCCATAAATCCAAGTAAACTATTTTGTCTATCTTTATTTCTTATTGTTTCAACTAATTCTAAGTTCTTAATACATTCTTTATCTAGTTCTAAGAATAATCCACTATCTATTACTTCTACTTCTTGTATATGACTTAAATCTTGTTTTAATGAGTTTGTTAAATAATTTAAAAGTAATGATGTATTATTAATTAATTTAGAATCTGTAACTCTTCCGAATATATCTTTCTTATATATACTTTCATCATTATAATAAGATATAAATATATTATAGTTAGTTTTAAGTTTATGTATTAAATCAACATCAAAATTATCATGAACAACTATTTCTTTAATATTTAAGTTTACTATATGACTTATTATCTTATCTTGATTCTTTTCTATAAATGTTGTATATACTTTACCACTAAGTAAATCAGCATAACTAAGTGCATATATATAATTGTAATCAGTTACACTTGCTATATAGTTAAAGTCTTTTTCATTTACTATTTCAGTACTAGTTAATGTACCAGCACTTACTATTTGTATTACTTCTCTTTTAACTATACCTTTCGCAGTCTTAGGATCTTCCATTTGTTCACATATAGCCACTTTGTATCCTTTTTCGATTAGTTTTTCTAAGTATACATTTAATGCATGATGTGGTACTCCACACATTGGAACTCTTTCACTAAGACCACATTGTTTACCAGTTAAAGTAAGTTCTAATTCATGACTAGCAGTTATCGCATCATCAAAAAACATTTCATAGAAATCACCTAATCTATAAAATAAAATTATACCTTCATATTCACTCTTAGTTTTAAGGTATTCCCTCATCATAGGGCTAACATCTTCAAGTTTTAAATCTTTTCTTTCCATACAACTTATTATAATACATTTACACAAAAACGCAATCAAATTTGACAATTAATAACTTAAAATGTATTATTAATTTAAGGAGAATATATGAATAAGAGAACAAAAGAAGTAACTTCTATTCTATTAGCTGTATCTATGGTTTTTAGTGCAGGAACTAAACAAAAAGAAGTAGTAGCCCTACCACCAGAACCAATTAAAATAGAAGAACCAAAAGAAGTTAAAAAACTTAAAAAGAAATAAAAAGAAAGTATATACGTTTCATATGTATATACTTTTTATATTATCCTATTCTAAATGCAGGTGAAACATAAGCTTTATTAGAAGAATCATATAATGCCCCGGTTATATCAACTTCAAAATAATAAGCATCACTAGCCGCATTTGCAGTTCTTAAAAGACTTTCTTCCTCAGTTCCAAGTCCATACAATGTTTTTGTAGCATTTGAATAATTACTTGTTGTTACACCTTTTTCTTTATAATAATCTAGCTGTCTAGTTAAATCTTTTGCTGTGTCATTTTCACTAGTCCAATCACTATATATTTCACCAGGAGCTAATAAGTATAATTTATCAGTTGACACAAAATTACTACTATCTGTTTTTCCATGACCACTAACAACTGTTGTATTAATTATTACGCTTTTTAAATCATCAGGAAGTTCTTCATAAATGGTATTCACATATTCACGAATTGTACTTCCAGGCCATCCACCTACATTTGTACTATAATTTAATCTGTTTTCAAATGTTTCAGTAAATTCAAGTACAAAACCACAAGCTGTTTGTGAAAAATCACTATCACTGCATTCATTTGAAGTTGAATTATTAGCTACTCTAACTGTGTAAGTACCTAAAGTTTTTAAAGTTACTTTCTTAGTATCGCCAATATTATATTTGCTTGTATTTTTATCTTTTACAGCATCCGCAATTGTTGTCCAACTATCAGCTGAGAAACTAACAGGGTCTATTTTTTTATATTCATTGATTCCTAATACACCACTAAATTTTTTACCTTGATTATAGTTTTGTGCTGCATTAGTATCTTTGAAAGTAATAGTTAAATCATATTTATGAACTATACTTGGTTCAATAGTTATTCTAGATTTAATTATATTTGATGCAATGGCTGTACTATCTATACCTTCACATGTTCCATCCACTTCTTCAGTAGTTCCATTAAGTCTAGTACATGTTCCTTCGATTAACATTTCATCATTTGTTATTTCATTAGTAAGTTCTTGCCATACCAGATTATAACTTGCATCTAAAGTTCCAGTATTTGCAACATAAACAGTTTTTGTAATAGTATCACCTGGTTTTATATTTTGCATTACTACTTCTGCTCCATCTACATAACGTAGACTTAAAGTACCGGTTGTAACTACTTGATCTTTAACATCGTTTTGTACAATTGATGCAGTAAAGTATGAATAAGATACACCAATAATAGTTATTAAAGCAAAAGACATAATAAATAATAATATTGTTTTTGTATTTGTTTTCATTTTCTATTCTCCTATCATTAAATAGAATAACACTTTTCAAATTAAAATAAAAGAGATAACTTTTGTTATCTCTTACTTATTAAATAATTCATTACTATCTAATATTATAGTAACAGGACCATCATTATATATTTCTACTTTCATATCAGCTCCAAATATACCTGTTTCTACATGTAATATTTCACTTAACTTTTGATTAAAAATATCATATAACTTAGATGCTTCTTCTGGATTCATAGCATTTATAAAACTAGGTCTATTTCCTTTTTTTGAGTCAGCATATAAAGTAAACTGACTAATACTAAGAATACTTCCACCAATGTCTTGAATACTTAAGTTCATTTTTTCTTTTTCATCCTCAAATACTCTTAAGTTTACTATTTTCTTAATCATTTTATCTACTATTTCAGTATTATCGCCATCAGTAAATCCAACTAAAGCAACATAGCCTTTGTCAATCTTACCATTAACTTTACCATCAATTGTTACTTTACTTGCTTTACTTCTTTGAAGTACTACTCTCATATAAATACCCTTTCTACTTTAACAACACTATTTATTAGTTTAATTTCATCAATAAATTGATGTAAGTCATTAATATTTTTAACTCTACAACTTATATCATAGAATAACTCTTTATTTCTATTTATTAGATTTATTGAATCAACTATTATAGAATCTTTAGTAGATAGTGTAATTATTTTAAGTAGAATATCTGATACATCATCAATATATACTTTTAATTTAGCAGTATATCTATTTTCTGTACTACTTTCCCATTCAGCATCTATTATTCTTTCACTATTTAAATCTATATTAGGACAATTTTTAGAGTGAATTTTAACGCCATATCCACGAGTTATATAACCAACTATATCTTCACCATAAACTGGGTTACAACAAGTAGCTAAGCTACATAATATATCGTTAGAACCAGCTATTAATATTCCATTTCCACCCTTACTATCTTTTTTACTTAAAGTAAGAACTTTCTTCTTAGGTTCATGAACTTCAAGACGATTTAGTATTGAAGATGGTAAATATTTAAGTGTAGCTATTGAGAAATATATATCATCTAAATCTTTAGTGCCAAGACTAGCATTAAGTTTTTCTATATTCTCATCAGTTATTATATCATTGATATCAACATTCTTTTTCTTACACTCGTTTGATAGCATCTCATGACCGAGAGCTATATATTTTTCTCTTTCCTTTTTATAGAAATATGATTTTATTCTTGATTTAGCTGCTTCAGTTTTAACTATTTTTAACCATCCTTTAGATGGAGCATGACCTTTTTGAGTAATAAGTTCAACCATATCACCATCTTTAAGTTCATGATCTAGTTTAACCATTTTTGAATTAACTAAAGCACCAGTTGTAGTATTACCTACTTCACTATGTATTTTATATGCAAAATCTATTGGTGTAGCTCCAGCAGGTAACTCTATAATATCTCCTTTAGGAGTATATACATATATTTCATTTCTTTTAAGTTCTTCTTTAATATTTCCGAAAAACTCCATATTTTGTTCTATATCGTTTACTTCTACAAGTACACGGAATTGTTCTAAAATATGATCTAAATTATTTTTAACGCTTCCATCTATTTTTTCTTTATAACTCCAGTGAGAAGCAACACCTTTTTCAGCTATTTCATCCATTTCATAAGTACGAACTTGTACTTCATAAATTCTCTTATCTTCTCCATAAACTGTAGTATGTAAACTTTGATATAAGTTTGGTTTTGGATTAGCTATATAATCCTTAAATCTATTTGGTACAGGTTGATATTTACTTTGTACAAGACCTATAACTCTATAACAATCTTCAACTGTGTTTACTAAGACTCTAAGTCCTAATAAATCATATATATCTTCCCATCTTTTACCATTTTTAAGTTTATTATATATACCACGAACACTCTTAACACGACTTACTATTTCATATTTGATATTATGATGATCTAAAACTTGCATTATTTCATATTTCATTTTAGCAAGACTTTTTTCTAACTCTGCTTTATCAGCATTTATTCTATCAAGTACTTTATTATATTGTTCTGTTTCACTATATTGAAGACACAAGTCTTCCATCTCACTCTTCATCTTTTTCATACCAAGTCTATGAGCTATTGGTATATATATATTTTGAGTTTCATCTATTATATATTTTTGATGTTCTTTATCATGTACTCTTAGAGTTCTAAGATTATGAAGTCTATCAGCAAATTTAATAAATAAAGTTGCTGGATTCTCAGAAAGTCCTACTATTATTCTTCTATATTTTTCTGGATTATTAATCTTAAATGTTTGTTTAAGATTACTTATCTTTGTAATAGAATTTACTATATTAGCACTTTCTGTTCCAAACATTTCTTCTACTTCTTCATAAGTCATTTTTCCAAGTGCTATTGCTTCATGAATTAATGCACATGCAATAGTTACTGGATCCATTTTTAAATCTGCTAAAATATAAGCAACATTAATTGGATGATATATATAGTCTTCTCCAGTTTCTCTTTTCATTCCAGCATAAACTATCTTAGCTTGTTCATAATACTTATTTATAAACTCTATATATTCTGGAGCCATATAAATTTTTAGAACATCTACTAAATCTTCATAAGTATAATTTTTTATGGTATTCACTTCCCTTTTATATATTTATACCCTTTATTTTTAATTCTTCTACTTCATCATCGTCATCATCATCTGGCCTATTTTGACTTCTCTTTTCAAGAGCCATCCATACTCTAGGTCCAATTAATAATGATGATATACTACCAGCTACTAATCCTATTAGTATAGAAACATTAAATGTATATATGTCATTAAGACCAACACATAATAATACAACTACAGCACTAATAGTAGTAATACTAGTCCATACATTACGAGAAATAGTTTCATTAGAAGAATTATTAACAAGAGTATTTAATTCTTCATCAGTTAGTATTTTCTTATTTCTAAACATTTTCTTTCTATTTTCTCTAATTCTATCAAATACTACAATAGTATCATTAATTGAATATCCAATTATTGTAAGTAATGATGCTACTATAATAAAATCTACTGGTATATTAAATATTGCAAACATAGCAAGTATAATTAACACATCATGAGTTAACATTAATATTCCACTTATTGCATAGTTAAAATTAAAACGTATTGCTATATAAATAATAATTGCTATTAATGAATATAATAATGATTTTATAGCATTCTTAGTTAAATTATTAGTAACAAGAGTACTAATTTCACTCATAGATGTTTCTATTCCCATATCTTTTAATTCTTTTTTAACTTTAGTTGTATCTTCATCACTAAGAATATCATTTAATTTAATATATCCTTCAGTCTTTCCACCTACGTAATAATCATATCCTCTAACATCATATTCTTTTAACATAGTTGTTAATTTATCAAAATCAATATCACTATTAGATGATAAGTTAATATTAGTTCCACCAGTAAAGTCTACTCCAAAGTTAAATCCACGTACTAAGAAGAATGCTATTCCAATAGCTATAACAGCTATTGCAGCAAGAATAGGTTTTCTAGCAAATTTAACAAAATCAAAATTATGTACATTACTAATCTTACCTACAAACATTTTTTCTTTTCCATTAAAGTATTTACTATTTACAAACATTCCTTGAATAACACGATATAGAATAACTGTTGTAAATACTGTTACAAATATAGTAATTATTAACATAGTAGCAAATCCCTTAACACTAGATTCACCAAATAAATAAAGAACTATTCCAGCTATTAATGTAGTAATATTAGCATCTATTATAGCAACTAAACTACTCTTATTTGCTTCTTTATATGCAGCTACTAATTTATTTCCTTTTCTAAGTTCATCTTTAATTCTATCATTTGATATTATTATTGAATCTACTGCCATACCAATACCAAGTACTAAAGCAGCAATACCAGTTAATGTAAGAACTCCACCAACTGCGTTAAATATTACAAATACAAGCATTGCATATACGAGTAAACATACACTTCCAATAAGTCCACTAAATCTATATTTAAATATTAGAATTAATGAAACAATCGCAAATGTAATAAGTCCTGCTATACCAGTCTTAGTAATAGTTTCACTACCAAATGAAGGTGAAACACTCTTAGGTGTAGCTTCTTCAGTTAACTTAGTTGGAAGACTACCACTATTAATTAAATCAACTAATGCTTGTGCTTCTTCTTTAGTAAAGTTTCCTTCAATTACTACTTCACTACTATTAAGTCCTTCATTAACAGAAGCAGCACTAATACATTTCATAGTTGAATCTTTACCACATGTTTCTTTTTCATTATTATATGAATCTAATCCTTCAGTAAAATCTAACCATGTAATAATTAAATTTTCTCCATTACTTCTTTTTGATAAAGAATTAGTCACATCATAAAACTTAGCTGTATCTTTAATATCTAATTTAACTTGATATTGAAAAGTTTGACTATTTTGACTTAATGAAGCACCATTATGTCCAAGAATCTCACTAGTCATAAGTAAATTATCATTTACATCTCTAAATGAAAGTACTGCAGTAGTACTAATTCTTTGTCTAGCTTCTTCTTCACTAGATACACCAGGAAGTTGAATTCTAATCAGATTATCTCCTTCAAAACTTATAACTGGTTCAGATACACCAAGACTATCTATTCTATTAACTATAGCTTTATATGTCTTATCTAAATCATCATCAGTTAATTCTGAATTTTTATCAAGTGGTTCAATATTATAAAGAATCTCAAATCCACCTTGTAAATCTATTCCATAATGAATAGACTTAAGTGTTGGTTTTATAAGTAATAAGCAACCAACTACTAATACTACCAATATACATATTGGTTTAATTATTTTTTTCATTAAAGCATCTCCTCATCAACATTATCATTTCTTGTTTTTAATTTTCTCATCTTATCCATAACATAATCATTAAGTTTATAATTATCAGCATATAAAATGTCACTAATAAGATCGTGAAGTTGTAAATTTCTTTTAGTTTTCCATGTACTATTCACTAAGTAGTTCCATATATCTTTTTCAGTAATATATTTAAAACCTAAGTTTCTTACTTCTTTAACTTTAGAATATAATGCAGGTAAAACTCTATCATATAATTCTTTAGCACTTTTAAATTCTATAGGATTATCCATAACCTTCACCACCATAATTATACAATATAAGTCATAAAAAAGAAACTTAAATATTAAGTTTCCTCTTATATTAAACTATTTAACAGCAAATTTAAGTGTACTTGGTATTCCAGTAACACTACTATCATTAAACTTAGCTGCAGTTGCGTCATCTTTAGCATACCCAGCAGTTGCCTTAGCACCAGCAAACATTATATTCATATTTGTTACATTATCAACATTAAAACTACTTAAATCTAATATTTCAACATTACTTCCTTGGAACATAGCATTCATATTAGTAACCTTCTCAGTATTGAATTTACTTAGATTTAAGGTTTTCATTTTACTAAAATAAAACATATAAGCCATACTAACTACATTTGAAGTATCAAAATTTGTTATATCTAAATCAGGTATTTTACTTGAATGAAACATATACTGCATATGTGTAACATTACTTGTATCAAAATTACTTAAATCAAGATTTGTTACTGAACATTGTTCAAACATTGAACCCATATCAGTAACATTTGATGTATCAAAACTAGACACATCTATCTTACTCGCTTTAGAAGCAGCAAACATATATTTCATATCAATAACATTTGATGTATCAAAACTTGTTAAATCTAATACATCACTATTTGCTCCATAAAACATTAACTGCATACTCTTGATTTTACTTGTATTAAAACTACTTAAATTTAACTCTTTTGCTTTACTACTTTGAAACATTCCAAGTACGCTAATTACATTGCTAGTATTAAAGTTGCTTAAATCCAACTTTTCTGCAGAAGAACCTCTAAACATAAATGACATATTAGTAACTTTACTTGTATCAAAGCTCTTAAGATTTAAATTTGTTGCAGACGAACCCCAAAACATTCCATACATAGTAGTTACATTAGAAGTATTGAAACTTGAAAGATCTAATGAAGTCATTTTACTTCCAAAAAACATATTATCCATATATACAACATTAGAAGTATTAAAATTACTTAAATCTAAATTACTTACTAAAACTCCCCTAAACATATTACCCATACTTGTAACTTTACTAGTATCAAAGCCACTTACATCTAGTGTAGTTGTTTTACTATCATTAAACATACTGTGCATTAAAGTTACATTAGATGTATTAAAATCACTTACATCCAAATCAGTTGCTTCACTTCCAGCAAACATATAACTCATATTATCTACTTTAGCAGTATTTAAACTACTTAAATCTATACTTGTTGCTTTGCTGTCACTATACATGTTAGACATAGCAATAACTGGCTTATTATTTATATATGTACAAACTTTACTTGTAGCGGGATATGTACTATCTTTATCAGTAAGTTGTACTCCACATCCATCTTTTGAAAAATTATTCCATTTAAGCCCATCATCACTTCTAACTCCAGCTTGTTTATATCTATATGTGTAATCTCCATATACATACTCTGCACCTTGAGTTAATTCTCCATCAAATGTACAATAAACTCTTTCAGCCTTTTCTTAGCATAATTCATCTTCTTTATTACAACTACAATACTCTTTAAAATCATAATTATTTTCAGTCGCATACTCAAATGTACCATCTTCATTTAAACCACAAAATAAGTACGCTTTCTCATCCCCATAAACACCAGTTTCTGAATCTAAATAATATGTTACATATCCCTTACAATCAGAACTTTTATATTTGATTTTTCCTATATACTTTTCACTAGAATTTTGTAAATCTTGTAGACAAACAGTCTTTTTATCATTAACTGCATGACTATAACTTTGAGGACAAATCTTAGTTTGATCAATTGTAGACTTACAATAATCTTCAACAAAAAGATTAGCTGCATCTTTTACTTGTCCCTCTTGAACATGCATGTTTTTGATAACATTTTCATTATAAATTTTTAATGCTGCTGGTACAGCAATCAAAGTTAATACTGCAATTATAGCAATAACAGCAAGTAACTCTATTAATGTAAAACCATTTCTATATTTCATACATTTCACCTATTATAATTATAACACAAAATTTTAAAATAAAAAGACTAGTTCTTTTTAAGGATTTCTAGTCTTTTTTCTTCTTTTTCTAAGTCTTCTCTTTCTTTATTAACTATTGCCTCAGGAGCTTTATTTACATAGTTTTCATTTGATAATAATTTCTTACGACGACTAATAGAAGATTCTAATTTTTCTATTTCTTCTTTTCTCTTTAGCTCTTCTTCTTCACTATTTTTAGAGTTATCAAAGAATATATCAAATTTATAATTATAAAGTTCTATAGTTAATTTATCATTAAACTTACTTTCATTAACTATCTTATCAGTAAGTTTAAGCATCTTATTTAAAAGTTCATTGTTATTATAATCAATTACTTCAAAATCACTTGATATTTTACTTTCAGCTTTTTTATTTCTAAATAATGTTACATATTCAAGTAATTCATCTATTTCTTTAGTTTCACTCTTAAATACTAGTTTTTTATCATAAACTGGATATTCACTCATTAATAATATATCTGTATCTTTTATTTCAAAATTACTATATATTTCTTCAGTAACAAATGGCATAAATGGATGCATCATTTTAACTATAGCTGTAATTGTATATAAAAGTGTACTCTTAGTTTCATTACTTTCACTAAATTTAGACATTTCTATATATTTATCACAGAAGTCATCCCATATAAATGAATATAATTCACTTCCTGCGTTATTAAATTCATATTTATCCATAGATTTAGTTACTTTCTTAATTGTTTCATTAAGTTTAGTAAGTATCCATTTATCTGCGTTATTTAAATTTTTAAGTGTATAGTCTTCTTTCTTGAAACCTTCTAATTTCATAAGTACAAATCTTGATGCATTCCATAATTTATTAATGAAGTTCCATGTTGAAGCAACTTTATCAGTATCAAAACGAATATCCATACCCATCGCAGATGTTGTTGTTAAATAGAATCTTAATGCATCGCATCCGTATTCTTCTATCATATCCATTGGATCAATTCCATTACCTAATGACTTAGACATTTTTCTTCCTTGTTTATCACGAATAAGTCCATGAATAATACAATCTTTAAATGGACGACTATTCATTTGTTTAAGTGATGAGAATGCCATACGAGCAACCCAGAAGAATATAATATCATATGCTGTTACAAGTACATCTGTTGGGAAGTATCTTTCAAGGTCTTCAGTTTTATTTGGCCAACCAAGTGTACTAAATGGCCATAATGCACTACTAAACCAAGTATCTAATACATCTTCATCTTGAGTCCATCCTTCTCCTGGACATTCTTTTTGTACTTTAACTTCTTCACCCTTATACCAAGCAGGAATTCTGTGTCCCCACCATAATTGACGACTTATACACCAATCATGGCAATCTTCCATCCAGTGATTTAATATTTTTTCAAATCTCTTTGGTATAAAATTAATTTTATTGTCTCCACCCTTTTGAGCATCTAATAAGTCTCTACTCATACCACTCATATCAACAAACCATTGTTTTGATAAATATGGTTCAACTACAGCATCAGTTCTCTCAGAGTGTCCTACACTATGTGTCATCTTTTCAACACTAATTAATAAATCTTGACTTTCTAAATCTTTAAGTAACTCTTCTCTACATTTTTCACGAGACATACCATTATATTTACCAGCTTTCTCATTCATTGTAGCATCTTCATTCATAATTAGAATTCTCTCTAAATTATGTCTTTCACCTACTTCAAAGTCATTAGGATCATGTGCAGGTGTAATCTTAACACAACCTGTTCCAAATTCTGGATCAGCATGCTCGTCTCCTATAATTGGAATTAATTTATTAACAATTGGAAGCACTACATTTTTACCAATTAAATCTTTATATCTTACATCTTCTGGATTAACAGCAACAGCAGTATCTCCAAATAAAGTTTCAGGCCTTGTAGTAGCTACATCTAAGTATCTATCACTTCCTTCAATAAAATATTTAATATGATAAAAAGCTCCCGGATCATCTTTATAAATAACTTCTTCATTTGAAAGTGCTGTTTTAGCAACTGGATCCCAGTTAATAATCTTTTCACCACGATATATTAGTCCTTCATTGTATAGTCTAATAAATACTTCATTAACTGCATCATTAAGTCCTTCATCTAAAGTAAATCTCTCACGTCTATAGTCAACGCTAAGTCCTAAAGTTTCCCATTGTTTATGGATATTACTTCTATGTTCATCAGTCCATTTCCAACATTCTTTTAAGAATCCTTCACGACCAAGTTCATATTTATTTATTCCTTCTGTTTTAAGTCTATTAACAACTTTAGCTTCTGTTGCGATAGCAGCATGGTCCATTCCTGGAAGCCATAATGTATCAAAACCTTTCATCTTTTTATATCTAATAATAACATCTTGAATACTACCATTAAGTGCATGTCCTAAATGCAAATTACCTGTTACATTAGGTGGTGGTATTACTATAGTAAAAGCATCTTTACTTTTATCTCCAGCATCAAAGCAATGACTCTTAAGCCACATTTGATACTTTCCATTTTCTACTTCTTTATGATTATATTTTTTATCAAGCATCTATTTCACTCTCCTTTAAATAATGTTCTACCTCATCAAAATAAGGTTTAAATTTATCTTTATCTTTTATATGTTCAAATATTTTTTCATAATATCCTTTATCAACTATTAATCCACGACTATAGTTATAATGCAAATCAAATGCAAATGATAATAACACTATTATTTTATCATTAACATTCTTTACATTGACTCGTTTAACTGGTTCATGTAAGAAGAATTCTTTTTTAACTTCTGCACTTATTTCTGAGTCGTCTTCTTTAAGCTCTAATAATCTAGGACTACTAAAAGCATATAATATATCTAATTTATCAGCATCTCTAATAATTCTAGCATGCATCTTTTCACGAACAGTTAAGTCATCTGGTAAATCATATTTATTATGATATTTAATAGCTTTAGAAACTATATCATATTTATCTTCATCTAATTTATAATTTTTAATTAAATTTTTCTTAAATAGTAGTTCTTCTCCTAAGTCTCCATGATCAACAGTTTTTAAGTCATCAAATGATTTATACTTAGTCCATTGTTCAAATCTTCCTATATCATGAAGTAAACCAATCAAACAAGTAAGATAATTATCTTCTTCATCTAGATTTAATGTATATGATATTTCATCACATTGATGCATGACTCTATAAGAATGGTTGTATTTATAAGCAATCATATCTTCATTAAAATCAAACCCCATAACATACTTATCAAATTCATCAAAATTTTCATTCATCTCGTTCATTTCTTTTTCCTCCAAAATAAAAAGGTAATACCAAAGGACGAATTAATCGTGGTACCACCTTATTTTATACTCTATATATTTAACGCATATCTACGTAACTTCTTACTACATTTCACAAGTTAACTCCCAAGCTACCTTCATATACCTATCTTAAGAAAAGCTTTCACCCAGTGACTTTTCATCTCTAATAATTAGTATATATTACTCCTCTTGTTCCTCGTTTTATAAAGAGATTATACATCCATATCATTTATTTGTCAATCTTTAGTTATTACTATCTTTTACGTTAATAATACCGCTAAAAGTCTTTCCTTGATTATAATTTTGCTCTTCATCTAAATTTTTAAAACTTATTTCTATAGTATATTTATGTTTAATACCTGGTGCTATATTAACTTTTGATTTTAAATTATCCATAGTAACTGGTTTTTCTTCTATATTACTACACGTTCCACTCATTATATTATCAGTTGTCATACTATCGCAAACAGCTTTTATAACAAGTTCATTATTTGTTATTTCATTATTATATTCTTTCCATATTAAATCGTATGTAGCATCAAGTGTTCCAGTATTTTCTACTGTAAATGTTTTTGTTATTACATCTCCAGGTTTAAAATTAGTTTTATATATAAGAGGACTATCATCAATATAATCTAACTTTAATGTTCCAGTAGTGACCTTTGCTTCATCAGATTGATATGAAAACTCAGCCCTAAAATAACCATAAGTAAAACCTACAGTTCCAATAAAAATAAATAATAAAATAAATCCAAAAATTATTTTTTCTTCTTTTTCCATAACAATCACTATTCTATATATTTATAATACCATATTTTCTATTTAATTACTAATTATATTTATTAAGTAACGTACTAGTTGGAGTACAAACATTAACTTCTCTTTTATCATATAAAACTGTATCAGTATTAAACCAACCGTTTCTACTATATGTTCCAGTTCCTTTACCATAAGAATTTCCTACAAATATTTGACTACCATCTTGTTTAACATCTATTAATGCCATATAATGCTGTGAATTTGTAAAATTACTTTTAGCCTTAACCATAATTATAACAACATTACCACTTTTTAAATTAGATACAATATCATTATTACTCATACTATTATTTTGATAACAAGAAAATGTATTATTTGATAAAGCATTTACTCCTTTATATGCACTTCTATGTCTATAATTTGAATTAAATACAGTTAATGGTGTAATACTTGAATCATATGCAGAAGAAAGAACTGCTATAGATGTTATCATACATCCATTACTTGCTATATCATCATTACTATCATACTTAACAGAACCCCATCTAGAATCCCCCTGATTATATAAATTATATTTAATACGATTTATAGAATTTATATGATAATCCCCATTTGATGCATCTGTATCACTTGGTACATTAGTATTATTACTATTACCACTATTAGTAGAATTATTTTCACTCTTAGCATCTTCCTTTTTATTATCCTCTTTTATCTTATTATCAATAGAACTCTTAACTATGTCTAATCTATTCATAAGAGATTTCTTTTGGTCAGTATCTTTTACTTCATTAACTTTGCTTAGTGCTTCATAATAATCGTTATATGTTTTTGAACTTTCTACTTTTGAAACAGCAGCTTCTGCATTCTCATAATACTTTTGATTAATTCCATCAAAGTTAGCACTATATAAACAATCTCTGTATTCATTATTAGTATCACTTACTTTAACTAAAACATTAACAAGTGTTGGTATTAAAAATATAACTATAGCAGCAACACAGTTACTTACAAGTTGTTTTTTAGTTTTAGCAAGCAAATCATCATTACCAACTTTAATAGTCTTCATAAGTGTTATCATACCAGTTAAAATTAATAATATTGGTACAGCTATCTTAACAATTAAAATAACCATATTTATAATTCGAATTACTTCTAAAACACTAGGATTATCACATATATTTAAAATCATTTATAGCACCTCACATAAAGTTTTACTTTATACATTTATAATATCATACTTTAATAAAAAAATAATGCATTTCTGCATTATTTTAGTTCTAATATATGTGATTTATCAATAACTGGTTTATATTCTATTCTTTTGCCACAACATGGACAATATTCTATAGGATAAAGTGTCTTTTTAACTTGAAAATTAACTTGATAATTTCCATCTAAATCATAATCTCCTTCATCAACTATTTCATCATTTACTAAACATAATTGTCCTTCTGTTACATCACTTGCAAAATTAGAAAGAGCAAAACCTTCTTTATATTCACGAACAAAATCTATTATAAGAAACTTTGTCATACAATTACACAAATTCACATACTTAATTTTATCCATAACCCACCTAATTATTTATTATTTTCTTCTTCATGTAACTTTTCAATAATTTTTTCAATTTTTTGTCCATATTCTATAGATTCATCAAATATAAATCTAAGTTCTGGAGTATGTCTAATTTGTAATCTTTCAGCAAGTAGGCTTCTAAAGAATCCTGCTGCATTATTTAAGTCTTTTTCTACTTTTTCTCTATCATCCGTAGTAGTAAAGTATATTTTAGCAAAACTTAAATCATTTGTTACATCACAATCAGTAATAGTTACATGTTTAAAATCTTCATCTTTAGCTTCAAGAAGTAATATATTGCCAAGTTCTCTTTGCATATCAGAAGCTACTCTTTCACCTTTTAAATTCATGCTCTTTTCACTTCCCTATTCTCAAATGCTTCTATAATATCTCTTTCTTTAATATCTGGGAATGATTCAATAGTCATACCACAATCATATCCAGCTTTAACTTCATGTGCTTGATCCTTTTCTCTTTGAAGTGTAGCAATCTTAGAAGTTGCAATTACTATTCCATCACGAATAACTCTACATGGACATCCAACTTTAACAACACCACTAGTTACATGAGAACCAGCAATATTTCCAACTTTAGAGAAATGGAATAATTGTCTTACTTCAGCTTCTCCAATAACTACTTCTTCATATTCAGGATCTAACATACCTTTCATAGCAGCTTCTATTTCTTCTACTAATTTATAAATAATATTATAAAGTCTAATTTCTACTCCATAACCTTTAGCAGTTTCTTTAGTAGCTTTAGAAGGACTTACATTAAATCCAATAATAATTGCATTAGATGCATTAGCAAGTACTACATCACTTTCAGTAATAGTACCTACACCGCTTCTAATTACATTAATCTTAACACCATCAACATGTATTTTTAATAAAGCATTCTTAACAGCTTCTTCGCTACCCTTAACATCAGTCTTAAGAACAACATTAATTTCTTTACGTCCTTCTTTAATTTGATCGAATAACTCATCTAAACTTAATGCCTTATGAGCAAATCTCTTACTCTTTTCATGTTCTTTTCTCTTTATAGCAACACTACGAGCTTCTTTTTCACCTTCGAATGCCATAAATTTATCTCCAGCTACTGGTACATCTTCTAGTCCAGTAACTTCAACTGGTTTACTAGGTTCAGCACTAACTATTTCTTTTCCTGTATCATCTTTTAATGTACGAACTTTACCATAACTTGTCCCTACTACAATAGGATCTCCAAGTCTTAAAGTTCCATTTTGTATTAATAATGTTACAACTGGTCCAATATTTTTATCAAGTCTAGCTTCTATAACAGAACCACTAGCATATCTATTAGGATTTGCTTTTAAATCTAAAAGTTCACTTAATGCATTAATATTATCTAAAAGTAAATCAACACCTTCACCAGTTTGAGCACTCATACGAACGAATATTGTATCTCCTCCCCATTCTTCAGGAACAAGATTAAGTTCACTCATATCACTCATTATTTTATCTATATTAGTATGTGGTTTATCAATTTTATTTATTGCAACTATAATTGGTACACCAGCAGCTTTAGCATGATCAATTGCTTCTCTTGTTTGAGGCATAACACCATCATCAGCAGCTACTATAATAATTACTATATCTGTTACACTAGCTCCTCTTGCTCTCATTTCAGTAAATGCAGCATGTCCAGGAGTATCTATAAATGTAATCTTTCTACCATTTCTTTCTACTTGATAAGCACCTATTGCTTGAGTAATTCCACCAGCTTCACCTTGAGCAACATGTGAATTACGAATATAATCAAGTAATGTTGTTTTACCATGATCAACATGACCCATAATAGTTACAACAGCAGGTCTAGGAAGTAAATCTTCTTCTTTTTCATTTATTACATATTCTTCAAAATTAGTAATATCAGTAGTTTCTTCTTTAACTAATTCTTTATTATATTCAAGTACTACTACACTAGCATCATCAAAAGAAATAGCTTGACTTGAAGATATCATAAGACCCATACCAATTAATTTTTTAACTACATCTGATGCACTAACACCAATCGCAGTAGCAAGGTCAGATACACTCATACCTTCTTTATATAAAACTACATTACTAAGAACTTCTTCTTTATTACTTTGTAATTTAGATTTATTTTTATAAATATTTTTCTTCTTTTGAGATAAATCATCATTACTTTGTTTATTAGAATCTTTCTTCTTGATTTTTTCCTTAACCTTAACTTCTTCATCTAATTCTATGTTATATGCTAAAGCAGCTTCCTCAGCTCTATCCTCTAACTCGAATTTACTAGCAAGTTCCTCAGTTAAATTGTTTTCTTTTTCACTAGTAAGTTCATTATCTAACATAATTATTGCTTCATCATCTAGAATATCTTTATCGTTATTATATTTAAAACCAAGTTCTTTAAGTTTACTAATAACAGTCTTAGTATCTACTCCTAATTCTAAAGCGTAATCTTCAATACTCATATTTATTTCCTCCTTTTCTTATTTTATATTTTACTAATTAATTCATCATAAATATTATCTTCTATTTTAACCTCTAAATGACGTTCAAGAGCTTTAGATGCACGAGCTTTTTCAATAACATCTTTATCTTTTTTTACGTAAGCTCCACGTCCATTAGCTTTTCCAGTCTCATCTACAAATACATTTCCTTCGTTATCTCTAACTACACGAAGTAAATCTCTTTTTTCTAACTTTTCATGTGTTATTACACATGTTCTCATAGGGACTTTTTTAACTTTCATGTTTACCCTCCTTATGATTATTTATTTATTTCCGCATTAATATCTGCAAGTGTCTTAATATTAATTGTATATTTAGTAAGTTTACTAGCTAATTTAATATTAATTCCTTTCTTACCAATTGCTAAACTTAAATTTTCATCATCAGCTATTACTAATGCTTCTTTTTTCTTTTCATCAGTAATACTTACATTTAAATTCTTAGCTGGACTTAATGCATTAGCAATAAATTCTTCCATATTATCAGAATATGCTATTAAATCTACTTTTTCTCCACCAAGTTCATTAATTATATTAGCAATTCTTCTTCCTTTTTCACCAATACAGCTTCCAATTGGATCTACTTTTGGATTAGTTGAAGCAACTGCAACTTTACTACGAACACCAGCTTCACGAGCAACTCCACGAAGTTCTAAAGTTCCATCACTAAATTCAGGAATTTCATGTTCAAATAATCTTTTAACAAATCCATAATTTTTTCTTGATGTTAGAATAAGTGGTCCTTTAGGTGTACTTTCTATTTTAGTAATATATACTTTTATAGAGTCACCCATAGTTAATTTTTCTCCAGGAATTAATTCAGTCTTTGGAAGTATTCCACGTGCTTTACCTAAATCAACATAATAATTTTTAGCATCTTCCATTGCAAGGAATCCTATCATTAATTCATCTTCCTTATCAGCAAAATCAGCCATTATTTTTTCACGTTCTGCTTCACGAATCTTTTGAAGTACAACTTGTTTAGCAACAGAAATAGCTACTCTACCAAAGTTTTTAGGAGTAACTTCTTCAAGAATTTCATCCCCTACTTGATAATCACTATTTATTTCTTTTGCTTCACTAATAGTCATTTCATTTAAATAATCATGACTAACTTTAACTTCACCAGTTTCTGGATCGATGTCATCATCATCATCTTGATAATCTTCAACTATAGTAGTAACTTTAAATACTTTAATTTCTCCAGTATTTCTATCTATAAGTACACGACTATTATAATCAGCCTTTTCATTTTTCTTATATGCAGTACTTAATGCTGTTTGCATAGCTTCAATAACTACATCTTCATCTATTCCTTTTTCTTTTACTATGAATTCTAATGCTTTTTTAAATTCTTTAGCACTTGCTAAAGCTGCATCTTCTTCTTTAATCTTTTTACTCATTTTCTTCTTCTCCTTTGCTTCCAACATCTAGTACATAATTTTCTAAATCTAAGTCTAGACTATCAATAATTGGATCAACTATTTTAGTAGCTTTAACGCATAAGTCTGTATCTACTGGATCCCCATTAGGATTCTCAATAGTTACAAATAATGTTTCTTCTCCATCTTCTTTTCCGAAGTGAACTCCTACTAAAGTAATATTTTCTTTTTCAAGTGGTTCTTTTACTGCTTCATAAATCTTTTCTTCCATAAGACCTCCTTATATTCAATTTAAAGAGTGGGTTTTAGGCCCACTCTTCGTTGTCAAATGTATTATAACATATTAAACTATATGTATCAAGAACTTTTTTATGATTTAACATTCAGCATTTATTTATGAATATTTTATGAATAAGCAACTGCATAAACAAAACCACAGCTACCAGAACTATTACAACCGAATGTATTATATACACCATTTATATCATATACTCCATTTTTTCCATACCATGCAGGATCATGAACTTCTATTTGACTTCCTGTACCACTAAGAGCTATATAATGTCCCGGTCTTAATAGTACTACTTTTTTACCTTGGTTAAGAGCATTCACTATACGATTAGAAGCTTCAGCTTTACCTACACTTCCTCTTCCAAATAAAACTTCAATTTTAACTCCATAATGTGAAGCAACTCTACTATCACAAAGTGCAGCATCTGTTATAGCACCACCACCTGGATTAACAGAAATACGATTACCATAGATATACTCATGAACACTATCCGGAGTTATAGTAGGATCTCTTTTAATTCCACTTAATACCATTGCAAGTGAAGTATATCCACATCCAGCATTACATAAATTTGTACCATTATAACTTTTATTACCCCATCTAGAATCACATTGAATATATGTTGGAAATGCACTACCATCTCCTAAAGGAGTACCATCACTAGCAGTACCTCCATCACCAGTTGGTTTTTCTTGTTCATTTCTCTCTTTTAATTCAGCTTCTATTGCTTTATACATAGTTGCAAGTTTTTCATTATATTGTTTTCTTAATGCAGTATCTTTTATCTTAGAAACTACAGTTACAGCACTATAATAACCATTATAATTTAAATTTTCTTCTGAACTTGCAAGTAAAGCTTCAGCTTGTGTAATATATGCTTGATTTATATTTTCAATAGTTGCATTTTTAAGACAACTTAAATAACTATTTCCATCATTAGAAGATAATCTCGCTAAAACATTAACAAGAGTTGGAATTAAAAATATAATTACAGCAGCAATGCAATTACTAACAAGTTGCTTTTTAGCTTTAGCAAGTAAATCCTCATTACCAGTTTTTATAGTTTTCATAAGTGTAACCATACCAACTATTATAAGCAATATAGGTACTGCTACTTTAATAATCATAATTATTATATTAACAATTCTAAAAACTGATAAAACATCCCCACTATCACATAAACTCAATATATTCATAACTTCTTCACCACTCTAAATAAATTATAACAAAATAATATGATTTTTAAAATAAAATTCCTTGAAATTATATACATATTTTGTTAGTATAAATAATCAAAGAGGTAGTTTATGAGCAATTATGAATTATATGAAAGTACTAGTAATAGTACTAAAAAATATTTAGATGCAGTTTTTTCACTATTAAGATATTTTGATGAAAATGAAACAAACATTAAAGATAATGATATATTACCTATTTCATTTTTCTTAGCTGGTCTTAAAACTGATGATTTTCTAAAACAAACATTTAATAGTTTTGGAATAACTTTTGATAAATGTTTTGATGCATTAAAAAATGAAGCAATTCCATTAGAAGAAAGAAGTGCATTAGAAACATCTGAATTTACAACATATAGATTAGAAGACATTTATAGAACTATTTTAGATGAATTAAAAAATGATTATTATTTAGAAGATAAAGAAGTAAAATATGAAGATATTGAACCATATCAAATATTTGATTATATGATGATGTTTTATTATGAAAGTATATGCGCTTTAATAGAAAAATCAAATGGTATTGAAGACTTTATGGATAGTAATAGTTTCTTTGAATATACAACATACAGAGAAGATAAATTTGCTGAATTTGCTAAAAAATATGGAATTGATGTTTATGAACAAGCACATACAGAATCTATAAGAGAATATCATACAGAAAATTTTAATATTATTTTTGATGATGGAAAACTTTATTTATTCTCAAATACAGGTAGTAAAATCACTATCCCTACTCTAAACGGAGAAAATGCTAGTGTTACTTTAGGAAGAAATACTGAAATAATAAAAATTAATGATAAATTAGTTACTAGAAGAAATTTTGATGAATTAATTGAAATGTTAAAAGATAAAAATAAAATTATAAAATTTACTACATATGATATTGATAGAAGATGTGAAAACTCATTTGTAGTTATAAAAGAAGATATGTTTGGAAGTGGTAAAATGGAAGATGTAACAAATAAAAAAATAGATATGAGTGAAACTCCTAACTTAGATAAATATGGTGAAGATTTAACAAGCATGCCATATTTAAAAGATCCATCAGTTGGTAGAAAACAAGAATTAGAACGTATAATGAAAATACTTTTATACCCAGAAAGAGATAAATCAGTTATAATTACTGGAGTTGCAGGATGTGGTAAAACTGCTTTAGTAAAAGGTCTTGCTTATAGAATACAAAAAGGAGATGTACCTGCTCCATTAAAAGACTTAAAAATAATAAGTATAGATACAGCAACTATGGTAGCTGGAACTAAATATGTTGGAACTCTTGAAGAAAAAATGAAAAAAATATTAGATGAAGCTAGTAATGATAAAAATATAATTATATTCATAGACGAAATTCATCAAGCAATATCTGGTGGTAGAGCCGAAGGAAATGATAACACTGTTGCTGAAATACTAAAACCTTACTTAGATTATGGAAAAGTAAGAGTTATAGGAGCAACTACTGAAGAAGAATATGCTGAACACGTTGAAAGTAACACAGCATTTAAAACAAGATTTAAAAAAGTAGCAATTAAAGAACCAGACTACAACACTACATATCAAGTACTAGATGATTTAATTGAAGCATATAACAAGATTAGTTATTCTAAATTAAATGTAAGTTCAGAAGAAAGACATATGATTATAGATTGGTTAATCAACTCAACAAAACCAACATTTAGAGATTATAAAGATAGAGCTAGTAATCCAAGATTAGTATTAGATATATTAAAAGAAGCTTACGCTATCGCAGCATTCAATGAAAGTGAAGACGTTACAGTTGATCATTTAATCGAAGCACTAAAAAATGAAGACAGACTTTATGAAAGTTCAAGAGAAAGACAAGCACAAATATTAAGAAGTCTAAAGCCTAGACCAAGAAGTGAATGTAAAATTTTAGAATTCAAACCAAGAGCTAATAAATAGCTCTTTTTTATTGAATAGTAAATCTATATATGATAGAATTAATTACGAAAAGGTGTTTGTATGAGAGAAAGAGTTATAATGAGTATAGATTTAAAAAGTTTCTTTGCTTCCTGCGAATGTGTTAATAGAGGTTTAGACCCATTCTCTACTCCTCTTGTAGTCGCAGACACATCACGTGGTAATGGTGCCATGACACTAGCTGTAACACCATACTTAAGAAGTAAAGGAGTAAATTCTAGAAGTAGAGTCTTTGAACTTCCAAAGAATATTAAAATTATATTTGCTAAACCAAGAATGAAATTATATGAAACATATAGTGAAAAAGTAAGAGAAATATTTAAAAGCTTTATAAGTGAAGAAGATATACACATCTACTCTATTGACGAAGTATTTATGGATGTAACAGACTACTTAAAATATTATAAAATGACTGATATAGAACTTGCTAAAACAATAATGAAAACAATAAAAGATAAAACAGGACTTACTTCTACTTGTGGTATTGGACCAAATATTTTCTTATCAAAAGTTGCAATGGATGTAGAAGCTAAACACAATAAAGAATTTATTGCTAAATGGACATTTAATGATATAGAAACAAAACTATGGAACTTAGAACCACTAAGTACTGTTTGGGGAATCGGAAAAAACACAGAAAAGAAACTAAATAATCTTGGAATCAAAAAAGTAAAAGATATAAATAATTATACAAGAGACTTTTATATAAGACGTTTTGGAAATGTCGCAGGTAATGATATATGGTGTAAAGCAAATGGAATAGACTTTACAACCATCAAAGATTTAAATGAAAGAGTGAGAGATAAATCCATAAGCATGAGTCAAATACTATATAGAGACTATAGTAAAGAAGAAGCAATACTAATCGTAAAAGAAATGAATGATATGCTTAGTAAGAAACTAAGAAGAATGAATAAAACAACAAAACTAGTATATCTTGGAATAAACTATTCAAGAGATTTATGTAAAAGATTTAAAGAAACAATTTTATTAAATGAAAGTGAAGATATCCCAGAAAGAATATATGAAGTACTAGAATATATTTATTATAAAAATATAGAGAATCTCCCAATTAGAAAAGTAACAATCGCATACTCAAAATTATCTGATAAGAAATGCACACAATTAAGTCTATTTGAAAACAACATAATCGAAAATGATGAGTATCATAAAGCAATAGATAAAATAAATGAAAGATTTGGTGGCACTTCCCTATTAAGAGCATCATCACTATTAAAAAATTCAACAATAAAAAATAGAGAAAAATTTAAAAATATAATTTAAATTCTTCTCTTTTTTACATTATCTCTATAATATGGCATTAACCCTACTTTATTTTTAGAAAACATTGGTAATTGAGCAAATACATAGTCATCCCATAAATTAGCATTTATTAAATATACTTTAGTATTAGAAATAGCAAAATTCCATTCTACTTCTAAAGCTTCATCAAATTCTAAAGCACAGGCAGAAGCAACTTTCTTTATTTCATCAAACAATGGAATTTCAAGTCCAACAAGTTTAACTTTACTAATCGGATGTTCACTATAAACTTCGTCTTCATCACATACAAGTTTATGTTTTATAGTTCCTGTTTTAATATCGATAATACCAGTTACATGTTTTACTGAATTAACATCATATTTATCTTCCACGGTTATACCAAATTTAACATATGATGAAACTATATCAACCTTATTACCACAAAGTAATGTTACAACACTAATAGTATTCATATTATGAGGATTAATACTTTCAAATAGTTTATTTTGTTTTATACTTGCTTCAACAATATTTAATCCACTCTTTTTAGCTTTATCAAGTAAAAATGCAGGACTTCTAAAATTCTTAACATTTAAAGTAAGTGTTCCACTTTCTCCCTTTAAACTATTACTTCTACATACAAGTTCTTTTTTCTTTAAAGCAAGTTCCTCAAATTCTTTAAAACTCATCTCTTTTGTATTATAAAATTCTCTATTTAATAAATCTTTAAACTTAATATAAAACTTTTCTCTACTATTTAATATAGCTAAATGCTTTTTATCACATAAATGTTTCTCTAAATTTTGATGTCTACATTTACTCATATAAGTATCTCTTTTATAACCAGGTATTAAATAAAACTCAAACATTCTATATTCATCATAAGTAACACCGTACCTAATATATGACCACCACATATCAAAAAATAAGACTATTCTACTTTTACTACTACTCTTTTTTCTTATAAGTCTAATACTATGATTAATTCCTTTAATATGTTTTTTTAAATAATCAAAAAACTTTTTAAGATTCTTCTTCATATCTATCCCACCTGTTTACACTCTAATTATATATTTTTTTTATAAAAATGGCAATAACCTTGCTTGACTACGTATAGCTATTACATTATAATAATAACTAATTTATTTTGGAGGTAATATAGCATGGAAAGAGAAGTACTAGTTTTCATATATAAAAGAAAAAGAATAAAGGCAGACAATGAAACAGAAAGTTACACATATGAACCTTCAGAAATTCTACACGGAACTGAATTTAGTCAAGATGGTAATAGAATATTTATAGATGATGATCAAAAGTTTAATTATCCTTTTATAGAAGATGTTTTTAATCTTGATGAAAAGTTTGTTTATGCTTTCCCTGTATATTTAGATAAATTATCAGAAGGAAAAAAAGAAAAATTAATAGAGCAAGTAAGACACGACGCTGAAGATTTTGATAAATACCTTTTATTCCAAATATATAGTGTTGGAGAAGATACTCTAGAAACATTAGCATCAATGGATGGCTTAGAAACACAAATGAGTGTTAACACTGATAATTATGATGGATTTGAAGAAATGAGAAGTACTGAATTTTCAGATAAAATAAAAGAATTAAAAAGTGAAATTCATACAGTAGAAAAAGAAATAGAAAGAAGAAAAAAAGATACTTTTCCAACAATTGTTGTACCAAAAATTATATATGCTGATGAACTATATGAATCAGTTAGTAAAACAGTAATATGTCAAGACGAACAAGTAAGACAAATAGCTACATCAGTTGCTAAAAATCAAAGACTAAAAGATACAAGTTTAAAATCAAATATGCTTGTATGTGGCCCTACTGGTGTTGGAAAAACAGAAATATTTAGAACAATAAGTAAAAAAACAAACATTCCAATTACAATAGAAGATTCAACAGAATATACAGCTGCAAGCTATAAAGGAAAAGATGTAAGTGAAATGTTACTTCACCTTTATGAAAATGCTGGAAAAGATAAAGAAAAAGCTCAAAGAGGAATAATAGTAGTTGATGAAATAGATAAAAAAATATCTAAAGGAGATCATGCTACATTCACATCAGCTGTAATACAATCACTATTAAAAATGATGGAAGGACACACTTATACATTAACCTCACCTGAAGATAGAGAAACAATAACATTTGATACATCAAGATTAACATTTGCATTCTTAGGAGCATTCTCAGGTATAGAAGAATACTCAAGAACTAAAAGAGGTATTGGTTTTAATGCATCAAGTGCAGAACCACAAGATAACAAAGAAATATT
>CAVIUL010000008.1:0-28593 GCA_963645885.1 bacterium
TTGTTATACCTCTTTCTTTTTCTTGATCCATCCAGTCCATTTGAGAAGCTCCATCGTGAGTTTCACCAATTTTATGAATGTTTCCACCTAAATATAGGATTCTCTCAGTAGTTGTTGTTTTACCAGCATCTATGTGAGCCATAATTCCTAAATTACGTGTTTTTTCTAACGATACATCACGTGCCATAAGTGTTCTCCCTTCTTACCATCTATAATGAGCATATGCTTTATTAGCTTCTGCCATTTTATGAGTATCTTCACGTTTCTTAACTGCTCCACCTATTCCGTTTGAAGCATCGATTATTTCAGCAGCTAAATTTTCTGCCATACCTTTTCCATTTCTAGTCTTAGCATATTGGATTAACCAACGAAGCATTAAAGCATTAGCTCTATCTTCACGAACTTCCATAGGTACTGAATAGTTACTTCCACCTACACGTCTACTCTTTATTTCTAAAGATGGTTTGATGTTTTCGAATGCTTGATTTAAAACTTCTAAAGGATCTTTATTTGTTTTTTCTTTAACTATGTCAAGAGCATTGTTTACTATTTTTTGAGCAGTTCCTTTTTTTCCATCTTGCATGATACCATTGATTAACTTAGTAACCATTTTAGAACCATATATTGGATCTGCTAAAACATCTCTCTTAATTGCTTGTTTCTTACGCATGTCATTATCTCCTTTCTTATTAGTAATTTATTTATTATTAATTTTTAGGTTTTTTAGTTCCGTATTTACTTCTTCCTTGACGTCTTTTATCAATACCAGCAGTATCTAAAGTACCACGAACAATATGATAACGAACACCGATAAGGTCTTTAACACGTCCACCTCTAATTAGAACAACGCTGTGTTCTTGTAAGTTATGTCCTTCTCCACCAATGTAGCAAGTAACTTCATATCCGTTACTTAATCTAACTCTAGCGATTTTTCTTAAAGCTGAGTTTGGTTTTTTAGGAGTCTTAGTAGATACACGAGTACAAACTCCACGTTTTTGTGGTGAAGTATTATTTGTTCTCTTCTTATCTTTTGAGTTGTATCCAACATTTAATACTGGACTTTTACTCTTTTTAGTTTTGTCAGTTCTACTCTTTCTAACTAATTGATTAATTGTAGGCATTATTTTTCTCCTTTCTTAATACACATTTCCAGGTGTATCAAAATCACTATTTTTTTAAGTTTTCTGCACGAGAAAACCTGAAATCTAGATAATCATATCATTAAAAAAGCCTAATGTCAACGATATTTTCTAAGTTTTTATCGTTTTCATTAAGTTTATTCTTTGTTTTAATTATTTAGTATATTAAATTGCTAAATCTATCTTTCTTTTTGAAGTTACTTCAATTAATATTTTTGATATTAATGCTAGTACAGATATAAATAATAATGACATGCATATCTCAAATATAAATGTTTCGTAATTGTTTTTTATAAAGTATTCACCATAGTATAATGGTAATTTAAATACTGATGTTATTTTCTTTTCACTTATAAATGGTGTTAATGCAACTATACTTATTGGTAAAATACCTGATAATATTACTACTATTTCTTCTTTTACTAGCTTATATAAACTAACTAGTATTACTACTAACATATTTAAAATAAAGTAGCTTCTAATGATATGAAATATTAAATACACAAGATTATTAATATTATAAATACCATAACTATCTATTTGTAAGTTCATTCCTGTTCTTAGTACTGCTATAATTAGTAGTAAAAATAATACGATTAGATAAATTATTAAATTAGATATAAATATAAACTTTATGATTTTAGAAATAAATTCTTTATAGTTTTTTATTCTTATTAAAAAAGAATAATTCTTTGATGTTTCTGTAATAATATTATATGCATTAAATAGAAATAAAAATAGTAAGACCATTATAAAGAAATTCCAAGTAAGAATATTATATATACCATCAACTATTGTCATCTTGTTAGTAATACTTCCAAATGCCATAAATGATAATAAAACAAGTATTATTATAGTTACTTTAAATCTTGTGTTTTGAAGAAGAGATATAATTAATTTAAAATCATTTTTCATTTCACACGCTCTACTCTTCCACAATCAAATTTATATACTTCATCTGATAATACATCTATATCTTCTTTGATATGACTTGTTACTATAATAATTTTATTTTGATTTTTAAGTTCTAATAAGATATTTCTTATCTTCTCTACTGTTTTTTCTTCTATGCCATTAAAGAGTTCATCAAATATCATTACATCTGGATTTTCCATTAATACTTGTGCTATTCCTAACTTTTGTTTCATTCCTAAAGAATACTCACTATATTTTTTATCCTTTTCGCTTAGAAGATTTACTTGATCTAGTGTTTTTATTATTTCTTCATCACCAATTTTATTTTGTATACTTGAAAGCAATTTCAAATTTTCAAATCCTGTTAAATCAGGAAAGAACGTAGGATTTTCTATTAAAGCTCTTACTGAAGGTGGAAAGTTATTATTAGAATTATAATTAATGTTATCAAATAGTATTTCTCCAGTGGTAGGTTTATAGAATGAACAAAGTATTTTTAAGAATACACTTTTACCACTACCATTTCTTCCAACTATTCCATATATTTTTCCACTTTCAAATTTCATGTTTATATTTTCAAGTACTGTGACTTTCTTAAATTTTTTTGATAAATCTTTTGCTATTATTTCCATATGACACCTCTACTTTTTCTCTAATTTAATTACTATTTTTTCTTTATTTCTATATTTTAGATACACTACTAATGAACTTATAAGCGCTACTCCTAAACATAATAAATTAAATGGGATAAGTTCTCTATCACGGTACGTATACATATCGAAGAAATCAAAGTATTTTTCTCCATTTTCGAAATCTTTTAATAAAAATCCTATGACAAAAAATGTATTAGCAAGAGTTATTCCAAAGTAAACCATTATTGTTTCTATTACTGTTACTAAGTAACTTCTATTTTCTGGTACTAAAAATAGTCCTATATTTATATAGAAAATACTCATTAATATTGTATTTAAAAGATATGAAAATATAAATAGTACTGGATGACTAAGCATTTCTTTAGTGAATGCTATAGTTTCGGTTGATACAGTGAACGTGCCACTTATCAAGTAAGAAAATGCTAAAACATAAATAGTTATTAGCGGCCATAATATTACACTTTTATATGAACTTTTAAATACATCTTTTATGTAACTATTATAACTTTCTCTAGTTAGTCTATTCTTAATTTCGCCTGATTTAAATCTTTTACTTATTTCATACATAGAAGACATAATTATTAAGAATGGCACTGATAAGAAATATATAAAACTATATTTTGAATCATTAAGTATTTCATCAAATGTAGTTAGTGTATCTCTTTTAGGCTTTTCTTCGTTTTCATTTATTGTTGCTAAACATATTTCGTTAGTAGGATCAGTTTTTAAAGTTTCCTTGCACATTTCTTTCGCTTTTATACTAAAATCTTTTGAATCTTTATCATTAATAATTACTTTAATACCTAGAAATGTTGTGAATATAAATAATATCATGAATGATATAAGTAATACTTTATTATTTTGAATAAATTTTTTCATAAATACTCCTATAATTTTATGAGAAGAAAAATATAATTTCTTTTTTTAGTAAGTCCAAACTCCTGAATGACTTAATTTATATGCTGTAAATTTTGGATTTTTAAATTTCAAAGTATATTGTCCTTTTAACACAATTACATCTTCACTATAAGTTAGTTTTTTATTTGTTGAAAATTCTTTATATTTTGTACATTTTCCTGCTTTGTTACAAATTTTAACCAATATATTTGTATATTCACCAGAACCATACAATTTTACCGTTCCAACATTTTCATATGTATGTGTTGTAAAATCTTCCTTTTTTGTTCTATATTCTCCTAAACTAGTTTCTATGCCATATGCTTTTACATCAAGTCCTGATACTCCTAAAACTTCTCTTGCTTGTGTGTTTGTATATGACATAATCAAACATACTACAAACATAAATAATGTAAATTTTAAATATTTCATTTTATACCTCCTAAAATATTTTTCTTCCCATTATTTATACTTTAACATTTGATACATCTTTATTTTTAATTTTGTCGTAAAAGTGTCATATTTTGTCATAAAAAGTCATATTATGTATATTTTATAAAGTACAACTTTACTTTTTTCAATAAAATTATAACATTTTCATTATAATTTTTCTACTAAAAAAATGCTTTATTTACTACTTCTTCTATATTTATACTTCTTTCTTTATCTCTTTTAAAATATGCTAGATATTCTATGTTACCATTACCACCTTTTATTGGAGATGATGTAAGACTATTTATATAATAATCATTATCTTTAAATGATTTTATAACATTTTCTATAACATTCTTATGTACCTCTTTATTTAGTGGTACACCTTTGTATTTATCAGATATTTCTTTTCCACATTCAAATTGTGGTTTTATAAGGCAAATTACTTCTTTTAGATTAGTTAATTCTTTAAGTTTACTGGTTAGTTTTGTTACTGATATAAATGATACATCAATAGATGCGATATTAGCATCATTAATAATATTATTATCTATATTTCTAAAGTCAGTGTTTTCATAAAGATTAATTTTATTATTAAGTCTTAATGTTTTATCAAATTGATCAGTACCTACGTCTATTGCATAAACTTTTTTAATTCCGTTTTGAAGTGCACAATCACTAAAGCCTCCTGTGGATGACCCTATATCAATAAGTATTTTATCTTTTAAATTAATATTAAATTCTTTGATTGCTTTTTCAAGTTTCAAGCCACCACGAGAAACATACTTTAGTTTTTCACCTTTTATTTCAATTATGTCTGTGTCTGTTACATCAAATGCTGGTTTAGTTATACATACATTATTACAATATACTATTTTATTTTTTATTTCATTTTGAGCTTTATTTCTTGTTTCAAAAATTCCTCTTTTTACTAGTTCTATATCAATTCTCGTCATTTTCTTCCTTTTGTAGTTCATTTTCATATAAAGTTCTATATATTTCGTTATTCTTATATAGTTCTTTATGACTACCTACTCCACATATTTTTCCATCATTTACTACTATTATTTTGTTACAATCTTTTATAGTTGAAAGTCTATGAGCTACGATTAACATTGTATACTCACTACTTATATTGTTTATTGCTTTTTGAATGTTTGCTTGTGTTTCATTATCTAAGGCACTTGTTGCTTCATCAAATAATATGATATTAGTTTTTCTTAGAAGTGCTCTTGCAATCGCTACTCTTTGACATTCTCCACCACTTAGTGTTACTCCACCTTCTCCAACTAAAGTGTTATATTTTTTAGGAAGAGTCATTATATAATCATGAAGTTCACATATCTTACAAACATTTTCTATTTGTTTTTGTGATGCATCTGGATTTACTAAAAGTAAGTTTTCTTTAATAGTCATATTGAATAAATATGGTTTTTGACTTATAACTGCGATATTATTTCTAAGACTAAATTTATCTAAGTCATTTACGTTATTTCCATCTATTAATATTTCACCTTCAGTTACTTCATAAACTTTGCTTAATAGATTAATAATAGTACTTTTACCACTACCACTCTTACCTACTACTGCGACAGTATCTTTTGGTTCTATAGTAAAATTTACTCCTTTTAATACTTCGTCTTTATCATATTTGAAGTGTACATTTTTAAATTCAATTTTTCCATATAACTCATTAACTCTTTTGTTGCCATAGTGTTCTTTTTCATATTTAGTGTGATCTATTACTTCAAAGATACGTTCTGCGGATAAAGCAAATTCTTTTAATTGTCTTTCTGACCAAGCTAAATATAATACTGAAGTAAATAATCTATCTTTATATAAGAATACTGCGATTAGTGATGATACTGCTATAATATCAAACTTAACAAAATATATTGATAGTATGATTATTACTGCTGTAAAAACATATACTGCTGCTGATCTTGCAAATGTATAATTACTATCTGTTTTCATGCTTTTTATTGTATCAGTATAAAGTTCATCTAAATTACCATTTATTTTAGATTTAAAATGTTCAACTATATTTAAAAGTTTGATATCATGTGAACCTCTTATTCCTTCATTAATTACAGTTACATTTCTATCTCTTAATTTATTTCTTCTTTTCTTATAAGCATTCCATTTATCCATAGCTCTTTTTTCTATTAAGTATACTGTTATAGTGCCAAGAACTGTGATAACACCTAATACAAAGTTTATATAAAATATATATACAAATACAAATATATTTGAAAGTATTCTAGAAATGTTTGCTCTTAAAGCATTAAATGCGTTTACTACATTATTAGGATCCTCAGTGATTCTAGTTAAAAATATACCACTTGATGTTTTTAATAATTCTTTATTGTCTATATCAAAGTAACTGCTTATTACATCTTTTTTAATATTATTTGTTACTGTTTCTTGTACTTTTACAAATGCTCTTGTGAAAATTATATTATCTAAAAATTCCATAAATACTGCTAATAGAAATATTAAAAAAGTATATTTTATTGCTAAATCTAATTTACTACTGGTAGCATAATCTAATATATTTGCAAGCAATGCTGGAGTGAATGAATTAAATATACTTAGTACTAAACTTAATACTATTAATATAATTACTGCTTTCTTTTCTTTGGCAAAATATGGAGCACATTTCTTAATATATGTCCATACACTATTTTTGTTTTTTTTAGTTTTATTTTTTACTTCTTTTTTCATAAGTTTATTATACTAAAATAAATATTGTTTTAAAAGAAAAAAGAACTATATTTCTATAATTCTTTTTCTCCTTTATTTTTAAATTGTATTATTATTGGCGTTCCACTAAAATCTATATTTTCTCTTATTTTATTTTCTAAATATCTATAGTATGAAAAGTGTACTAATCCTTTTGAGTTTACTTCTATATCAAATCTAGGTGGTTTTGTACCTGATTGATGTGTGAAATAGACTTTTAGTTTTTTACCTTTATATGATGCTGGTGGTGTTTCTATAAATGCATTTCTTATAATATCATTTATAATACTTGTTTTAACCTCTTTGATAGAGTTTTCATAAGATGATAATACTTCTGGCATAAGAGTATGTATTCTCTTTTTAGTTTGTGCACTTAAGAATACTATTTTAGCATAGTCCATAAATTGGAAGTTATGACTAATTGATTTTTTCCATTCTTTCATGCTTTCATCTTTATTTTCTATTGTATCCCATTTATTAACTACGATTACTACTGGTTTTCCTGCTTCTAAAGCGTAACCTGCAATATGTTTATCATGTTCTACAATACCTGTTGTTGCATCAA
Organism: bacterium; assembly: GCA_963645885.1. Lineage (GTDB taxonomy): Bacteria > Bacillota_I > Bacilli_A > RF39 > UBA660 > CAG-1000. The sequence goes on from CAVIUL010000008.1 coordinate 7,344, forward strand.
GTACTAGTAAGCATACGTCACTTCTATCTATTGCTTTCATGCTTCTTAAAAGGCTATATTTTTCTACTGCTTCAAATATCTTACCTTTTTTACGAAGCCCTGCTGTATCTATTAAAGTGTACTCTTCTTTATTATAAGTAAATTTTGTATCGATAGCATCTCTAGTAGTACCAGCTACATTACTAACAATTACTCTTTCTTCATTTAGAAGAGCATTTACTAAACTTGATTTACCTACATTTGGTCTACCAATAACAGCAATTTTAATATTATTGTCTTCTTCTTCGTATCCTGGTTCATAATCATCGGTTACAATCTTTAATAAGTCATTAACTCCAGTACCATGTTCTGCTGAAATAGGAATATACTCATCAAAACCTAAACTATAAAATTCATATATATTTTCTTGTCCAGTTTTATTATCAACTTTATTAATAGCAACAATAACTTTCTTATCTTGCTTTTTTAACATATCACGAATAAGTAAGTCATTAGTAGTAAGTCCATCTTTAGCATCCACAACAAAGATGATAGTATCGCTTTCTTCAATACCAACTTCTACTTGCATACGAATTTCTTCATTGAAGTCTCCTTCACTTAAATCTATACCACCTGTATCTATTAAATAAAATGGTTTTTCTTTAAAAGATGCTTCACTATAAATTCTATCTCTTGTTACTCCTGGTTTGTCTTCAATAATAGCTACTTTTTTACCAACTATTCTATTAAATAAAGTACTTTTACCAGTATTAGGTCTTCCAACTAGACATATTGTTTGTTTTGCCATATCCCCTTCACCTCGCATACATTATACAAAAAAAATAATTATTTTTCTAGTACTAATAAAAAAGATTAAGATTAATGATTAATAACAACTTTATTAAGTTTAGAATTTATAGTATAATTTTCTTGTGATGTATATGAAAAAAATAGAATATAAACCTTTAATACTTACTGTAGCATTAATAGCATTTCAATCTTTATGCTACTTTATATCTAAATTATTTGGTAGTAATCCAAATTTAATTGGTGGTGTTATTGATAGTAAAATACCATTTAACGTATGGTTTATTATTCCTTATTGTATATGGTATTTATTAATATTTTTAATTCCGTATTATTTATATAAAAAAGATAAGAATATTTTTACTAAGTATTTTACCTCTTATGCTTTATCTACGATGATTGCAAATATAATATTTATAATATATCCTACTTATGTAGATAGACCTATTGTTACTGGTACTAACATTCTTGAATTAATGGCTAGAATTGTATTTTGGGTAGATACTCCTGCTCAAAACTGTTTTCCAAGTTTGCATTGTGCTGTTAGTATGTTATTTATCTTATATATGTTTGAGTGTAAAAAAGCTCCTACTTATTTAAAGATTCTTACAACTATTATGTCTATTCTTATTATGATGGCTACACTATTTACTAAACAACATGTATTTATTGATTTAGTAAGTGGAGATATCTTAGCAATAATCTCATATATAATTGTTGGTAAACTTAAAAATACTAATAAAAAAGTAAAAGAACTATTAGCTTTATAATAGTTCTTTTTTTATTCACTTCTAAGTGCATCTATAGGATTTAATGATGATGCTTTATATGCTGGAAATATTCCAAATATTAAACCTATAAATAATGAGATTGTAACAGACAGTATTATTATTGTAGTTGATAAAGTAAATGAAACATTAAATATTGATATTATATAACCTATAAGTACACCGAAGATAATACCAAGTATTCCTCCTGTTATACAAAGCATTAATGATTCTATTAAGAATTGATACATTATATCTTTTCTTTTAGCACCTAAACTTTTTCTAATACCTATTTCTTTTGTTCTTTCGCTTACACTTACAAGCATTACATTCATAACGCCTATTCCACCTACTATAAGGGAAATGCTTGCAATTCCACCAAGTAATAAAGTTAAAGTATTTGTTATATTATCCATAGATTCTAAGATACTACTACTTGATGTTACAGTGAAATAATCAGTTGAAATTTGAAATTCACTTCTAACATTATTTTCTACATTTAATATACTCATATCTATATTAGTAGTATCCTCTACTTTTAATAAAATACTATTAACTTTAGTATCTGTATTTAAATATTTTATTGTTGTTATCGGTACTAATATACTGTCATCAGTACTACTTCCAAATGATGAACCTGATTCTTCTAGTACACCTATTACAGTATAATTGTCATTATTAATTTTTATAGTTTCATTTATTGGGTTAGAAAGATTAAAGTATTCTTCTGCAGCACTACTACCTAAAATACATACTTTATTTTTATTTTCGATATCTATTATTGAAATATTTCTACCTTTTTCTAGTTTAAGAAAAGAAATATCTATGTAGTTATTATCTGTTCCTATTATTGATGTTTTACTACTAGTTTCATTATTTCTAGATACTGTAGCGCTAACGTTTTTATATGCTGAAGTTGACTCTATATTGTCAATTTTAGATAATTTGCTTACATCTTCATATTTAATACTATAGTCACTACTTGTAATATTTAAAGATAGTATATTGCTTCCAAGAGATGAAACTTCATTTATAACGCTTGTAGTACTTCCTTCTGCAATGCCTACTAATATAATCACAGATGAAATACCTACTATTAAACCTAACATAGTAAGAGCAGATCTTAATTTATTTGATTTTATATTTTTATAAGCTATTTTTATCAAATTATTTATTCTCATGATTCTCTCCTGTTATTTGTCCATCTTTAATATTTAATGTTCTTTTGGCTCTACCCGCTATATTTAAATCATGTGTTATAAGTATTATAGTTTGTCCATTCTTATTTAAATCTTCAAATATTTTTATTATTTCTTCTCCAGTTTTAGTATCTACTGCTCCTGTTGGTTCATCTGCTAAAATTAATTTAGGCTTTGATACTATTGCTCTTGCTATTGATACTCTTTGCATTTGCCCACCTGAAAGTTCATTTGGTAAATGATTTATTCTATGAGATAAACCTACTTGTTTTAATGCTTCTTTTGAACGACTATAAGCTTCTTTTTCGGTACATCCTTGATATAAAAGTGGTACCATTACGTTTTCAATTGCAGTTAGTTTAGGTAGCAAGTTAAAGTGTTGAAATACAAAACCTATACTTTTACTTCTAAGAAGAGATAATTCATCATCATTTAGTTTTCCAACATCTTTATTATCTAAATAATATTTCCCAGTGTGTTCATTATCTAATAAACCAATTATATTCATAAGTGTACTTTTACCACTTCCTGATGGACCTATTATTGAGACAAATTCTCCTTCTTTTATATTTAAATTTATACCATCTAATGCTTTTATCTTTTCATTTCCAAGTGTATAATTTTTTGATACATTTTCTAATCTTATCATTTTGAATTTCTACCACCATTAGAATCATTTGGTTTAAAGTTTTCATTAGGTCTTTCCATATCACCAAAGTCGAAGTCTCTGTTTCCTTTATTGAAGGATTTATCACTTGATGAAGTATCAGTACTAATCATTCTTATTGTCTCGTCTCCATTTAGACCACTTTTTACTTCTACATATGCACTATTAGATATTCCGGTTGTGATGATTGCTTCACTTGTTTCATTATCGTCTCCAACTACTAAAACATATTTTTCATTTCCTCTAGTTTGTACTGCTTCTATCGGAATAGCTATAACATTCTCTGCTTTCTCTACTTCTATTGATACACTACCACTCATACCAAGTTTAACATTACCATCATTTTTGAATTCTACGATTGCTGTATATTTTGTTCCACTTGATGAATAATTACCAATTTGATTAATACTAGTTATTTTACCAGTGTATGTTTTTGTTTCATCATAATTTAGTGTGATTGTTACATTTTGATTAACTGATACTTTATTAATATCACTTTCATCTATACTAAGTTCCATCTTTAGATTACTTAAACTTTTATATGATACGTAGTTATTACTTCTTACTTTTTCTTTTGAGTCTGGTACATTATATGAAGTTATTACTAAATCATAAGGTGCTTTTAAATATGTTCCATTTGTATATTTAACAATTTTACTTCCTTTTTTTACGTAGTCACCAACTTCATAATAGATTTTACTAAAATATCTATTAGTATTTAAATATTTAGTTACAGTATCACTCGTTACTTCTCCTGCACTAGTTAAAGTATTAGTTATAGTTTGTGTACTTACTTTGCTGTCCTTATATTTTGTACTATCTTCTTCCTCCTTTCTTGGTAATAATAAAACTATAATTACTACCGCTATAATTATAGATACTACTATTAGTATTTTCTTTTTCATGTTTTCCTTCCTTTCAATTTAATAATAGAGAGAATTTGTGTGAAAAATATGAATTTAAAGTGTCAATTTTTAAAAATATATTCTTAATTATTTCTTGTTATAGTATAATATAATTAAGGATGTGATGAAGATGAGATTAAGAAGAAGACATCTTAAAGATAACGTTAAAGTTTTTATTAAAAGAACAACTATATTTATAATTAGTGCTCTTATGTTATGGGGTGCTATTATATGTATTAAAGATATAAATAATCCAGAAAATGATAAAGATACAAGTGGTGGAAAAGAAATAAATAAAGAAGAATATGTATATAAAGAAGAACTTTTAGATTTAGGTTATGATGTTAAAGATGTAGAATTAATTTCTACTAAAATAAGTAATGTTGATGTTAAAAAATATTTATTAACTGAAAAGTATAAAGATATATCTATGTTTATATCTAGTCCATATTATAAAGTTGAAAATACTATGAGATATCAAAAGTATTATGATAAACATAGTGATTACACTACTGATAATGTTGTAATTTATGTAGAGATTGGACTTGATAATGAATTTTATACAGACCCTGTTGAAATAACAAATTATAATGATGTAGATGCTTTAGTTAATAAATATCATAAATTACCTAGCAAATATGAAGCTGATGATTTAGTTACATTAAGTAGCGAATATAGTTCTCGTGGACATAAAATTAAAAGGGTTGCTTCTGAACCACTTATGAAAATGATTGATGCTGCACGTGAAGATGGAATTAACTTGCTTGTAATATCTGGATATAGAACAGAAAGTACACAAAGTGGTTTATACAATAACTCAGTTAAAAAGAATGGTGTTGAACATGCTTTATTGTATTCAGCTAAACCAGGTTATTCAGAACACCAATTAGGTTTAGCAGTTGACCTTAATGATACTGAAGAAAGATTTGATCAAACTAAAGAATATAAATGGTTAAAAGCTAATTCATATAAATATGGTTTTATAGAAAGATATCCAAAAGGAAAAGAATTCATAACTGGTTATGGTTATGAACCTTGGCATTATAGATACTTAGGAGTTGATTTAGCTACTAAAGTATTTACAGAAAATGTTACTTATGAAGAGTATTTGGTAAAACATTCAAAGTAGTCTTTGAAATAAACACTAATTTATAAAATAAAAATATTAAAGTACAAGAAATAGTAATTATTATATATTTTACTATTTCTTTTTTTGCGTAACTCATTGTCCTAGTTTTAGTTACAGTATTCTCTACTTTTGAAACTTTTTGTGATTTAAAAACATTTATAGTATATTCTTCTTCATTATCTAAAACTATCTTTACAACATTTTTTGTATTATTAAAGTTACCATTGCCTATTACTTTGACATCTGTGTTTTCATTATTTAATTCATACGTTATATTTAAGTTTTCTTCATCTAAAATATTTAAATCATATTCATGAATATCTTTATTAAAATTCAAATTATATCCTTCTATATCTAAAGATAGAAGTTCACCTTTACTTTTAGTTTCTCTATAGTTTTTAAATACAGTTATTATAAAGTCTCCATATTTGTCTGATGAAACTATAAATGTACTTTCTTTATCATTTAATTCAAATATTCCATCTCCACTTATTATTTCATCCTTTGAACTTGTTACATTTATATTTATTTCATTTTCATTAGTAAAATAGTTATACTTTTTAATTTTATTATCAAAGTAAGGAGATAAATCTTCATTATTAATTTTTATTTTTTCTATAGCATTAATACTAAATGGTAGTAGTAACAAAATACTTAATATTATTTTTTTCATATTAATAGTATTTACATAATAAAAAAATAAATTCATTTAGAATTTATTTTATAGTTTTAATTATTATTTTTTTAGGTCTTTTCTTTTTCTTTTCTATTTTGAATGATTCTTCTAATATATTAGCCATATCATCTACTTTTTTATTATAGTATATTGTACCTAAAATATCTCCTTTTCTTACTTTGTCTCCAAGTACTTTATTTAGTACAACACCTACGCTATAGTCTATTTTGTCAGTCTTTTTATGTCTTCCAGCACCTAAATCAAATACTAATTGAGATAGTTTTAACGAATCAATATTATTTATATATCCTTCTTTAGTAGAGACTACAATATATTTTTTAGCTTTTCCTTTTAATTTTTTGATGTCTCCACCTTGTGCTTTAATCCATTCATAGAATTTATTTTTAGCATGTCCACTTTCTAGTAGATTTATAACTAACTTTTTAGCTTCTCTTTGGCTTATACCTTTAGCACTGCTTATCATTAAACTAGATATATATACAGCTAACTCATAAAGTCTCTTATCATATATTCCATTAAAGAAATCTATTGTTTCTTTTACTTCAAGAGCGTTTCCTATATTTTTACCTAATGGTATGTTCATGTCACTTAAAGTACAAATAACTTTTTTATCATAATAGTTTCCTAGTTTTACCATTGTTTTAGCAAGTGAAGTTGCACTTTTTATGTTTTTCATAAATGCACCTTTACCTACTTTTAAGTCTATTACTATTACATCACTTCCACTAGCAATCTTTTTTGACATTATAGAACTTGCGATAAGTGGTATTGAATCTACTGCTCCAATTTCATTTCTAAGAGCATATATCTTTTTATCTGCGACTGCTATTTTTTCACTTTGGCTTATTACAGCACAACCTACTGTGTCTAACATTTTTAAAAAATCTTTTTTACTTAGTTTTAATTTATATCCAGTGATGCTTTCTAGTTTATCTACTGTTCCTCCAGTAAGTCCTAAGCCTCTTCCACTCATTTTTGGGACAGCTACTCCTGCACATGCAACTATTGGAGAGACGATTAAGGTGATTTTATCTCCTACTCCACCAGTTGAATGCTTATCTACTACTTTTTTATTTATAGATGATAAATCTATTGTTTCACCACTTTTAATCATTACATCAGTAAGATAATATGTTTCATCCATAGAAAGTCCATTATTGTATATAGCCCATACAAAATTACTCATAGTTTCATCATTAATTCTACCTTTTACGTAGCTATTAACCATATATTCTATTTCTTTATATTCTAACTTTACTTTATTATTTAATTTTTCTGTAATTTCAACTGCTTTCATATTTCACCTATCCTATAAAATATTATACTATAAAATGTGATATTTTTGAAGATTAATTCAATATAAAAAATATGTGTCCTAGTTTTTCTTTTTGCTTAATTTATTTGTGACTTATTATTAAATTAGCTTTTTGATGTTAAAGTTGAATGGATACTACTTTTTAATTCTAATATTTTTGTCGCATACTTTTAATTTAAAAGAATAAATTTACGTTGACATTATATATTCTTCCATGCTACAATTTGTTTATGAGAAGTGATCCCACCGTTAATCGGAGGGGTCGCTTCTTTTTATTATCTTTACAAGTCTTTCATCTCTTTTAATTATTATTTTATCTAACCATTTCAATTTTGGAAATTTATATAAAGAATTTATTCTGTCATCAATTTCTAAATCTGTTAGAGTTGAATTTGACACATCAAAAATAAAATTATGAGATTGTTTTTCTTGATTTTCAACGGCATGAAATAAAATATTTTTCCCTTTACTATTAATTTCTTTTAAATCCCAATATTCATTTTTAAATAAGTAATCTGCTGTTTTAATACCTTTTGGACTATTTATTTTTGGAAGCATAAATACTTCACCACCAAATATGTTTTCTAACCATACTGCTGTTTCTCTTTCTTTTTTGGAGTAATCTAGAATTACTTCTTTTTTATATACTTTGTATTTAATACCATTATGTTCATAATAATATCTATTTTTTACTTTATGAGTGTTTGGGGTCGCATTCTCTAACCACTCTTTTGTAATGTCTATATAGTTTTTCATTCATATAAAAATAAAAGCAGAATTAATCTGCTTTCTTACTACTTAAGAATGAAACTTTTTCTGCGACTACTTCCATACTATATTTCTTTTCGCTATCTTTTTCATAACTATTTACTTGGATACGACCTTTTACACCAACAATATCACCTTTTTTACAATATTCGCATGTTGTTTCTGCAATTCCAGCCCATAGAACACATTTTATAAAGTCTGTATCATAAGATCCTTCCATATTCTTATATGCTCTTGGAACAGCAACTGTTATAATAGTCATTTTTTTATTATTTTCAGTTGTTGTTATTTCTGGGTCTGCAACTAAACGACCTGCTAAAACTACTTGATTTAACATATTTCCTCCTTTCGTAAGAGGAATATAACATAATAAATTTTTAATAACAAACAGCTATAATTTAGTTATTACGTGGTGTTTTCACTATAAATTTTATTTTTTCTTTTAGTAATTTTATTATTATTTAGTATGTTTTTTATATTAAAATTTAAAAACCAGCAAAATTATAAATTTCTTGTTTTTTCTTTAATGCATCTATTAAAATATCTATTTCTTCATAAGTATTATAAAAATATAAACTTATTCTAACTGTATCTTCTTTATTATCTCCCATTTTGGCACAGTGTTTTCCACTTCTAACACAAATACCTTTTGTATTAAGATAAAGTCCTAAGTCTCCTGACATTATTCCATCTATATTAATAATTACAGTGCTTCCTTCATTATACTTATTATATATTTTTATATATGGTATTTTCTCTAATTCTTCTATTAAGTATTTTCTTAAATATTTTTCTTTTCTTTCTATTGTGTCCATTCCAATTTCATTTAAGAATTTTATTGATTCAGAGAATCCTACTATATCTGCTATGTTTGGTGTTCCTGCTTCAAAACGATAAGGAATTTCTACTAGTTCTAAGTGTTCTTCATTATAGTTTTCATTCATGCCACCACCAAATGTATATGGTAACATTTTCTTTAATAATTCCATTTTGCCATAAAGTACTCCTACCCCAGTTGGACCACACATTTTATGAGCTGAAAATGCTATGAAATCAACTTCAGTATCTTGAACATCTATCTTTATATGAGGAGCACTTTGAGCAGCATCTACTACAACAAGTATTCCATATTTATGTGCTAACGCACAAATACTTTTAATATCTCTTTTGTCTCCACTAACATTAGTTATTTCTGCTAATGAAATTAATTTTGTTCTTAGAGTTATTTTGTCTTTTATATCTTCAATATTTAATTTTTCATCTTTAGAGTCGACAAACACTATTTTTATCTTCTTTTTAGCTGATAATATTAACCAAGGAAGTATATTAGATGCATGTTCACTACTAGATAATATTATTTCATCACCATCTTTTAAATAATTTAAAAAGAATCCAAATGCTACTAAGTTTAATGATTCTGTTGTGTTTTTAGTAAATATTATTTCATCTTTACGTTTTGCATTTATAAACATTTTCACTAAATCCCTTGTGTAATCTATTTCATCATCAACTTTAAAACTAATATCGTAGTCTCCTCTATGTGAATTTGCATTATAGTCTAAATAGTATTCATTTATTTTATCAATGACTCTATATGGTTTAAATGTAGTTGCTGCGTTATCAAAATATACTATGTTTTTATCTTTCATGGGAAAATCATTTTTATCTTTCATACTACCACCTATTATAATATACACATAGAATATTATCTTGAGCATAATAAATATAATAATTGAAGTTAAAGTTTATTTAATATATAATAATAGTGGTGAAGAAAAATGGATTGTATATTTTGTAAAATTATTAATGGAGATATTCCATCATACACAGTGTATGAAAATGATTATGTTAAATGTTTTTTAGATGTTAATCCTATTAGTATGGGACACACATTAATTATTCCAAAGAAACATTTTAAAGATGCTTATGATATTACAGAAGAATATATAAGTGAAATTCATAAAGCAAGTAAAATAATATTAGAACTTTTGGACTCTAAACTTAAACCTAATGGATATAGACTTGTTCAAAATAATGGAAATTTACAAGAAGTAAAACATTATCACTTGCATATTATTCCTAATTATATTTCTAAAAAAGATAATAAAAGCGTAGAAGAAATATTTAATATTTTAATGAATAAGTAATTGTTTAAAAATTAGTAATATTGTATAATTATTTTATAAAAAGGATGTGTATTTAAATGTTAGAATCAATGAATAAGAAGACCATTGTTATAATAGGTTCTTCGATTATAGGCTTAATTGTATTTTTACTTATAGTGGTATGGTTAATTTCTGTTATTAAGCCTCATTATTATACTTATGAAGAGTTTGAAACTAAAGTAAGTGAAGCAGCTAAAAGCTATTATAAAAATAATCCTACTGCATTACCTAGTACTGATGGTGAATATAATATGAGTTATAATACTTTAGTTGAAGGTGAATATGTTAAACCATTAAATGAAATGCTTAAAGATGGAGATAATTGTACTGTTCAAATACTTGTAACAAAGTATTCTGATAATTATTCTTATATACCTTACTTAAGCTGCCCAGGAAGTTATGAAACTAAAGAGTTATATAAAGTTATTAGTGAAAATAATCCTGTGGTAGATCACGGTTCTGGATTATATTCTAATGGTAATGGCGGTTATTATTTTAGAGGTGAAATAACAAATAATTATGTTCAACTTGGAACATATGGTGAAACAAAGAAAGATCAAAGTCCTTACCTATGGCAAATATTAGGAATTGAAAGTGATGGAAGTGTTAAAATAAGAAGTACAGTTGGTACAACTAAAAGATATGCTTGGGACGATAGGTATAATGAAGAAAAACATTCTAGTTATGGATATAATGATTTTGAATTAAGTAGACTTAAAGAAACATTAATTTCACTTGCTAGTGGTGATGAAATATTAAGCGATACTTATAAAAATAAATTAGTTGCTAAAGAATTATGTATTGGAAAAAGAAAAGCTGATGATACTACTAAAGATGGTTCAACTGAATGTGCAGTAAAATCTGAAACAAAATATTTATTTAGCGCTTTAACTCCATATGAAGTTATGAGAATAAGCTTAGATGATAATTGTAAAACTGCTAGTAGTTTATCTTGTGCTAATTACAATTTCTTATCTACAAAATTAAATACAGTTGAATGGTCTATTACAGGTCTTGATGGAACTACTGATTCTGCTTTCTATATTAAAAATGGTTCTCTAACTGCTTCTAAAAATAATACTCAAAGAAAATTATTTGTAGTTGCATATATCAATAAAAGAGCATTTTATAAATCAGGAACAGGAACTTCATCTGATCCATATATAATTAGATAAATTAAAAATACTATTGAATTTCAATAGTATTTTTTTGTGCTTGTAATTGTTTTTCTTTTAAGATTTCTGAAGGTTCTTTAAACCATTCTGTACCTATATGAGCATTGTTAGAATCAGGTGTTGGATCTGGTTTATCTATTTTTACAAATACTGGAATATTAAATGCATTTCCAAAACATAATGCTACGCCTGGTCTTAATGCTTTAAGTTTTTCTATATCTTCTTCAGCGATACTATGAGTCATGCTTTTAATTATTTTTAAATCCTCTGGATGGAACATACGAAGAACTATATAATTAGAACACTGACTCAATGCTGTATTAGAAAGTTCACTTGGTCTTTGTGTAATAAGTCCTAGTACAACACCATATTTTCTTCCTTCTTTTGTTATTCTATCAAAAATATTATAACCTATATTTCTAACATCATCATCATTTTGTACATATCTATGTGCTTCTTCTAAAATTATTTGTAATGGGAAACCACCACGAGATTCTAGAGATATAGCATAATCTAAGAAAAGTTTTGAATAAATTTTTGTAAGAGTTTTAGCAAATCTTTCATCTACATAGTTTAAGTTGAAGTTTACTATTTGAGCTTTTTCTCCTCTTCTAGTAGTAAATAGATCTCTTATATATGATTCTTTTGGTATATATTCATCAACTTCAAAATATCTTCCATAATCACTATTAATTATTGCATCTAATCTTACTTTTAAGATATTATTCATATCATATACTTTATCACTTTTTAATACACCTTCACTTATTAAAGCAAACTCAAATGCATTATATAGATCTTTTAAAGTATAATTTTGTGGTTTCATTGAATTTTCTAATTTTAATTCAGTATCTGTAAACTTATCTAAGTATTCCATTACTAATTGAATTGTATTAATTTTACCAGTTTGATCAACATTTAAACATTGTCTTAATGTTCTAATATATCCTGGTTGTACTATTTTACTTTCTAAATTTATATCTTTAGTATGGAATGTAGATAATACAGCAATAACTTGATCTCTTATTTGAGTTGATTCTTTTCCACCTGTTAGAATATCTAATATTGCTTTAGCAATTATATTATTTTTATGAGCTATTACTTTATCTTCATCTTCAGTAAATAGATAAACTAATTTTAAAGCTTTTTCTATTATTGGTATTTGTGATGGAGAATCAACATTTAGTAGTAATGCTAAATCATCTACTTCTAAATAATATGGTGGTATTTTTACTATATCTGAGTTTACTGTATCTCTTACATCTGTTGTTACATGTTTACATCTACAATACTTAGTTTGATTAATTCTATCTAATGCAGGTTTATATTCACCATATACATCAAATAATACTATATTAGAATTTATTGGTACGTATTTTTGTCTATAATATAAATTTTGAAATAATCTTGCGACACTACAACTCTTTCCACTACCAGTGTTTCCAATTATTGCGAAATGGTTTGAAAAGAAGTTATCTATGTTTGCTGAAACATTAAAGCCATCATATATCAATGATTTACCAACATATAAATCAGTTTTAGTATCTACATCTTGTTTACCTACTAAAGATATTACTTCTTCTGAATTAATTATTCTTATCTTTGAATCATGACTAGGTTTATGAACTATACCACTGTTAAATACATTATTGACAAACTCTCCTACCATGATACACTCTATTTCTTCACGAGTAATAGATGTTATTTCTGCTACTATTTTATACTTATTTTCAAAAACAATATGAACTCCTAGTAAAGATGTCTCTACTCTTTTTGAAGTATTTTCTAATTTAATTGTTAAATCACTTACTGATATTACATTTCCAAACATATAAAAACTCCTTATTATTCTATTAATTATTATATCATAATAAGGAGTATCTATTCAATCATTAAAATAATATTTTACTTAATAGTTCTTATGATAGATACATTATCATAATTTATTAATTTCATTATTCTATTTGCTTCTTTATAATTTAGATTAACTAGTTTATCATATTCATTATAGTCTATTTTACCATCCATCATTAATGATAAGCTTATTAAGTATTCAACATCTTCAATATTATCAAAATCAAGTATATAGCTCTTTAAATATTTCTTTTTCTTACGTTCAAATTCTTCTTCGTTTAGTTTTAATTTCTTTATATCTTTTTCTATGTTTTCAATGAATTTGTTACCGTCATTAGTAAGAGCATTTATATTTATAATTAGATAATCATTTATTACATTTATTCCATAGTTCATACCTATTACAATTTCATTATCTTTATATCTTTCGAATAGTTCTGAAGTTGCTGAAAAGTTATTAGATAATATTATTCCTAAGTAATCTTTTAGTATATTATCATCTTTTATGCCAAAGATATTCTTTTTCATTTTAATAGCATATTTTACTCTAGTATTTTCCATATCTTTCTTTATTTCTTCATATGGGATACTTATTGTTTCAAGTTCTTTTTCTTTTATTCTTTTAGGTAATTCTCTTGGTTTTTGATTTAGTTTTTTCATGTATTCTTTTATTGTTGTCATTACTTCTTCTATATCAAAGTTACCTGTCACTACTATAAAAGTGTTATTAGGTACATAGTAGTCATTATAAACATTATTTAGTGATTTAGCTGTTATTTTATCGATGTCTTCTCTTTCGCCTACTACTGTGTGTTTACAATAAGATTTATTAAATAGATTATCAAATAGTTTAGTGTACATAAGACTATCTATTTGATCTTTATACATATCTATTTCCTCTCCTATAATACCTTTTTCTTCTTCTACTGATTTTTCAGTTATATTTGTATTATAGAATATATCTAAAAGTAATTTTAAGTTTTCTATTAAATTAATACTACCGAAGATATTATAGTTTGTTCCATAGTAACTAGTCCATGCATTAGCAAGGCTTCCTAAATCATTTATTCTTTTTGATATTTCTTTGTTTTCTGATAAGGCCATTACTTTATGTTCTAAAAAGTGTGCTGAACCTGGAATAACATCTACTACTTTATTACCTTTTTTGTATTTTGTAATTCTTGCTCCATATTTAACTGAAATAGTAATATAGAAATTCTTTGTTTTATCAGTCTTATATAAATATACTTCTAAACCATTATCTAGTTTTTCTGTATATATTTTTTCATCTACTTTTTTGAATGTTTTTACTATCATTAGTTATCCCCCTTTAATAAGTAAATAGTACTTAATGATATTTTTTCATTTAGTTTGATTACTTCATCTATTGTTACTGCGTTTATATTTTCTCTTAGTGTTTCTATATCTTCTAAAGTATCAAATTCTCTTTGATAATAAAGATTTATTTGAGAAGTTAAATCATCATAGAAGTTGTTTAAGTATGTATTTATTGTTTTTTTAGCTGAATCAAATAATCTTTCTAATACTTTTTTATCTTTCATAGATTCTACGCATTCTTTTATTAATTCTACTGATTTTTCATAGTTTACTTTATTTATACCAGCATATATTGTTAGTGATGGATTATATTTTGAATAATATGAACCAATTGAGTAACATAATGAATGTTCTTCTCTTACTACATTAAATAGTATAGAATCATTCATAGTACCTAATATTGTATTATAAACTCTAAGTACATGATTTAATTCATGAGTAGTTAAGTCTTTTAATCTATATCCAATATATAGTTTTGATTGATTAAATGGAAGAGAATCTACTTTTTCATTTAATTCAGTACTATAATTGTGTTTAATGTACATTTCTAGTTTGTTATTGTTACCTTTAACATTCTTAAATTTCTTATTTATAATATCTTTAACTCTATCGTCAAGTTCTCCATATACTGCGATATCTATTTTATAGTCTCCATTAAATAATTTAGTGTATTCTTTATATAAATCTTTTTCAGTTATCTTTTCTAAATCTTTTAGAGCAGGAATACTACTATAAGCTGTTTCTGTTCCTTTATACATTAATGCTGAATACTCTATTCTAGCGTATAGATTTGGTTTATCTTTTACAGATAATACACTACTTATAGCATCTTTTTTTGTTATATTAAAATAATTTGGTTCGAATGCATTATCTTTTACGTTAGGATTAAATAGTATTTCACATAAGAAATCTATTGATTTATCTAAATAGTCATTATCTGTATATTTAGGATTTAAAAAATCAAGTGAGAATACATATGATTCAGTTTTTCCTGATATTCCGAATGATGCGCTCACTGAAGCTCCATAAAGTTCTTCTCCAATTATTGCCATTTTATTTTTAGTATTATATTTTTTTGAAGTATAAACCATATTCTTGCATAATAAATTACCAAATGGTATATCATTTTTATCAAATTTCTTCGTTAAGAATACTACTATGTTCATTGATTTAAATCTATCTGTATTTATTAAATGTAAGGTATAGTTGTTTTCTACTATTTTTTTGTATTCCATGTTAACCTCTTTCTTAGTTTCTCTATTATATCATAAATTATAAAAAGAAGACTATACATCTTCTTTTATATTATTTACAATTATTGATTTTTTATTATTGATTCTAAAGCTAAGAATATCATTTCATCTAATTTTTGTTCACGTGCTTTTGGATCAATTTCTTCATGTGTTATTAAGTTATCACTAATAGTTAATATAGCAGTTGCTTTTTTTAAGAATTTTTTAGCATTATATAGTAATGCATATGTTTCCATTTCTACTGCTTTGCATCCCATATCAATAAACTTTTTATAGTCTTTATTTTCAGTATAGAATGCTTCAGTTGTGTGTACTCTTCCAAGTCTTGCATTTATTCTTTTAAGCGCTGCTGTTTCCATTATAATACCATTTAAGTCGCCTGAAGAATTAATTATTTCAATGTCTTCTCTTCCTGCTTCTTCATCAAAGTATGTTTTTGAATAAGATGAGTCTGCTACTAAAATATCATATAATTTAAAGTCTTCAGTATAGCTTCCTGCTGTTCCTATTCTTATAATCGAATCAACGTCGTAATCATTAAATAATTCATAACTATATATTCCCATACTTCCAATTCCCATACCACTTGAGAATACTGTTACAGGTACTCCTTTATAAGTTCCGGTAAATGCAAGTTCACCTCTTAGTTTATTTACACAAACTGGATTTTCTAAATATTTTTTAGCGATGTATTCTGCTCTATTTGGATCTCCTGGCATTAATACTCTTTTTGCTATTTGTCCTTTTTCTGCTTCTATATGTACTGTCATTTTAACCTCCTAATTATCGTAGTTAGTATTATAATTTTTAATACTATTTTCAAACATTTCTTCAGTAACTTTATAGTTTAAGAATTGTGAAGAGCATATTTTTATTTTCTTTCTATATGGTTCACATTCGGTTCTTGAATAAAATTCATTATAATATGGTAACTCAATTGTTATCTTTCTTTCTGTTGATGATTTACCTATAAGATCATTAACAATATATAAGTGTTTTGTTCCTGGTTCTAAATCTTCAATAATTACTTTCTCTTCACTATTTCCTTTTAATTTTTCAGTATCTTTGCCATACTCTTTTACATATAAATTACTTTTTACATTTGTAAAAGTTATAGTGAACTTATTTTTTGACTTACTATATTTTTGATCTACTTTTATATTATAAATGTTATTATCATTTGTAGGTGTATCATTTGTTTTTTTATCTTTATTTTTTATTGCGATTACTACACATATTATTATTGCAACTAGGATAACTACTAATAATATTACTCTTTCTTTTTTATTCATATTTACTCCTTAGGTTCTTCTAGTTTTACTAATACATCTCTAGGTTTTGAACCTTTAGCTGGACCAACTATTCCTTTTTCTTCAAATTGATCCATTATACGAGCTGCTCTATTGTAACCGATACTATATTTTCTTTGGATTAGTGATGCACTTATTTGTCCCATACGAATTGCATAATTTAATATTTCATCATAAAGTACATCTTTTTGTTCTCCTGCACCAGCACCTCCGGAAATTTCTCCTCCGGTGCTAGCATTTGCTTCAAGATTTGTAAATTTATCACTATATTTTGGTGGATGGCATCTTTTCTTAACAAAGTCTACTACTCTTGCAATTTCATCATCTGAAACGAAACTACCTTGAATTCTTGTCGGAGTGTTTTCATCCATTGGTTTATAAAGCATATCACCTTTACCAAGTAGTTTTTCTGCTCCTGTCATATCAAGAATAGTACGAGAGTCTATAGAAGAAGAAACGGCAAATGATATACGTGTTGGGATATTTGATTTAACAACACCAGTGATTATATCAGTTGATGGTCTTTGAGTTGCAACTATTAAGTGGATTCCTGCTGCTCTTGCAAGTTGTGTTATTCTCATGATTGACTCTTCTACTTCTTTTGCTGCTACTAGCATCAAGTCTGCAAGCTCATCTATTATTACTAATATAAATGGCATTTTCTTAAGTCCACAGTCTGGATTCTTTTTTAGTTCTCTTTCAATATAGTCATTATATGTTTGAATATTTTTAGTTCCACTATTTTTGAATGTTTCGTATCTATCGTCCATTTCTACAACTATTTTTTGAAGTGCTGCACTTGCCTTTTTAGGGTCTGTAACAACTGGTGTAAGTAGATGTGGAATTCCTTCATAAACATTGAATTCTACTTTTTTAGGGTCTACTAATACCATTTTGACTTCATCTGGTGTAGCTCTCATGATTATTGAAACAATAATATTATTTATACATACAGATTTACCACTACCAGTAGCACCTGCTACTAACATATGTGGTGTTTTATTTATTTCTACACATTTTACTTTACCCATTATATCTCTACCAAGAGGAGCTGCTAGTTTAGAATCTTTGTATTTAGGATTCTTTTCTAAGTCTTCCATTATTTCTCTCATTGATACAGCCATAATTGTTTGATTAGGTATTTCTACACCAATTGTATTCTTTCCAGGTATTGGTGCTTCAATTCTTACTTCTTTTGCCGCTAAAGCTAGTGCTATTTCTCTTGAGATACTTAATACTTTATTAACTTTAGTTCCTCTATCTAAGTCCATCTCATATTGAGTAACAGCAGGTCCTACATGAACTTCTATTACTTTAGCTCTCATACCGAAATCGCTAAATACTCTTTCTAGTATCTTAGTATTTGAAGCAATAAATTCTGTTGAATTAACTTTTCCTTTGCTTTTATTAGGATTTAATAAAGCTACAGGTGGTTTAATATATACTTCATTTGTTGGTTCTTCTTCAGGTTCTGGAACTTTTTGTGCTTCTATATTTCCAACTGTTGCGTCCTTCTTTGGTTCTAAATCTTCTACGCTTGTAATAACAACTCTCTTATCTATAGGAGTTTCATCTTCAACAATTTCATTCGTATTAAGTACTTGTTTCTTAGAAACTTTCTCTTCTTCATCTTTTTCACTTCTATCAAATAGTTTCTTGAATGGTGAAATAACTGCTCTAAATATATCTGCAAGTGTTATATCAAATAACATTATTAATCCGAATCCTGCGATTATTACTAATACGAATGTTGTTCCTTCTACATCGAATAATGAAACGAATGCCCATGAAGTTGTTGCTCCAATCATTCCTCCACCAGTGTTTCTTATTTCACTTTCTGCATTATATGAAGCACTTATATTATCAAATGTTGTTGTAAATATTTCTTTTCCCTTAACATTTGTATCTTTAATATAGTTGATATGTGAGAATAATAATAAAGATAAAATTATTGCATATACTCCAACTAATCTTGCGGAAAAGAAATCTGGTTTACTTCTTTTTGCTAGTAGATATACTCCATAACACAGACCTAATACTAATAATATAAAGTACCAAGTACCAAAAAGAAATATAGCGAATTTCTTCACTAAATTTCCTACTGCTCCGAATGCTCCAAGACCAGTTATACAAAACAGTATAAGTACTAATCCTGTAAGTTCATTTGTATATCTAAATTTCTTTTTAGATTCTGATGATTTTTTCTTTTTTGCCATTAATTCCACCTAACTTTCCATTTTACTTAGAAGTTTTTTATGAATACCAGGTTCTACGATATTAAGTGTATTTAATATTATTTCAAGAGAATCTTTATATTCCCCCTTGTTAAATGCTTTTGACGATGCATTTAATCCTGTTTCTACTTCTCTATTGCTTGATCTATATCTATTACCATAAACTATAGCCATTTCTGCCATAGCTGCTGTTTTAGTAGTATTTGATGCTGTTTGATATAGTTTTAATGCTAAGTCTCTTGCAGTATCTACTCTTAAATTTAATGTTTTTATTGATATAGGTTTTTTATCTATTTCAACTTGTATTTCTTTAATTGCATCATATGCTTCTTTTAATTCTACATAAAATTTATCTGGTATAACTGGAAGATTATAATCTTTAATTTTATATTTAGAATTATTTATTATGTTTTTGATTTCATAAAGTTGATCTCTAGCTCTTGCCTCATCTTCTTTTAAACTTCCTAGATTTTTAAGAGTAGTTTCTAGTTTATCTTCTACTTTTGATAGAGATACAGCTACCATTTCACATTCATTACTTAATTTTGAATATGGCATTACTTTTGATAAAGTTCTATCATTTATAAGCTTAAAGCTATCTTTTACTTGTATTAATTCTTTATTTATTTCATCAATAACCATTATTTCATCATCACTTAAATCATAAGTGTCTTTTAAGTTATCAATTTCAGCATAAAGATTTCTAAGTATTGAACTTACTTTAACTATTCTATCATTTATATTAATGATTCCTCTTTCGTATTCTTTCTTACCACGTTTTTCATTATCGAAATCACTATATATTGCTTCATAATAATCAACTAATGTTTTTAAATCAAATACTGAATCTTGTAGATTTAATACATTTAATCTATCCATTATTTCACTAATCTTTTTATTAGTTTCTTCTATGTTATAATCTATATTTAAGTATTCTATATTATATCCATCTCTAGTCATTCTAGTAGCAATACTCTTAATATCTTTCATTTTCTTTGGAAGTATCATAGTAGCTATTAAAACTATTGTTGGAGCTTCTTCGATAACAATACTAATATTATGTATCATATCATCAAGAGCTTTTACAATTTTTCCTAATTCTTCATATTCATGATTCTGAATTGATACTTCAAATGCACTAAATAATTTATCAATATTTTCAAATTGCAATTCTATTGGAGAAGCAACTTCTTTATAATCATCTTTATTCTTATTATATTTAAATATAACTTCTCTATAAATACTTTTTAATTTAGTTATAGCTTCTCTATTTCTTTCTTCACTTTCAGTTAAGTCTTTGATTTCAGATAATAGTTTGATTGATTTAGCTTTAACATGGAATATATGTTTTTCAACAACACCTATTTTTTCGTTTGCTTCTGCATATTCTTTATTCATGCATAAGGTTTCTACTTCTACTAACTCATCTGTTAGTTTAGGCATATCAACTTTTTCAATTTTATCTAATCTTTTCTTCCAATCTTCTACTTCTTCTTCTATTTTTTTATTGTTTGTTAGTTTACTTGCTTTTGCTAACTCTGTTATTAGTGATGAAGACATTATAAGATTCTTTTCAGTTGTTAATCTATCTATATTTGATAGTATGTCCTTTTTCCTTTTATTCTTAATAATTAATGTTAATATATATAAAAGTATAATTAAAAAAATAAAAATAAACGCTATAATAA